>CAYYRE010000055.1:0-17438 GCA_964473895.1 uncultured Lentimicrobiaceae bacterium
GAACCGGGCAAAACCGCTTCGTTGACTTTTGTGGCCGACCGCGAGGGTGCTTTCCCCTATTATTGTACCGAGTTCTGTTCGGCATTACACCTCGAGATGGAAGGTATCCTGATGGTGAAACCGAAAAACTACAAAGGAACCGGCGGTACGGGTGAAATTCAGCTGACCAAAGCCCAGTTGGCCCAGTACAAGAAAAACTACGAAGACAAGCTGAAAGTGATTGCCCAAACCCAGGATGTAATCAACGGTGTGGTAAAATGGCTCAAAGAAAACCATTACGAAAACCATCCCTATGTGAAAGCACTGGTACAGGATGCCGTGGCCCAGTTGAACAAGGCTGCCGTTCCGAAGAAGAACTACGAAAAATTTGCCAAACAAGGCAAATGGAAAGATGCATTCCTGTGGGCTGAACAATACTTCCAGTATCAGGTGAAAGCGGCAGATGCCGGCTTGCGTGCCAAGAAGTTGCTGAAAGAAAAACTGGAAGGCATTAAATAAAGTATCGTGTTTTTAAATTAATAATATGAATATTATGAAAAAATTCAAACAATATATCAGCCTCTTCATGGTGGTGCTTCTTTTTGGCTTTGGTATGGTTTTTACCGGTTGTGGCGGTAAAAAACAGCAAGCGACCAAACCCGGCGCACCGAGAGGCAACGAATCATTTGGCGATGTGGTGAGCCGTCGCGGGCTTACTGCCGATGATGTTTTGGCTGCAGCCAAAACATATACTCCCGATCATCTGAAAGATGAATACGTTGTCCTGAATTCCGGAGGACAGGAAGGCAATATGCCGACCTATTTGGTACCTTCGATGCGTATGGTGAAATATACCCCCATCAATACCCGCCAGCCGTATATCGGTTATGGCTTTTCGGCCGAAACTTACGGTTTGATGAAAAAAGGTTTTATTGATGGCGAAACCATTCTGTGGGGCGATACCCACCATCCCGGATTTTCGGAAAAAGATGGTGACTATGATGGCAAATGGATGGCCATCAACGATAAAGCCAACCCAAGGATTTATGTGGTGGATCTGAAGGATTTTATGGTGAAACAGGTCATTCAAAACCCGATTTTCAGGAGTGACCACGGTGGTGCCTTCTTTACACCCAATTCGGAGTTTATTATGGAAGCCACCCAATATCCTGCCCCTTACGATCATAAATACCATCCGCTGAACGATGTGAATTTCCGTAAGTATTGGCGGGGCGGTCTGACTTACTGGGCTTTTGATGACAATAAGGGGAGAATTTTACCATCCAAATCATTTACTTTTGAACTGCCGCCTTATACCCAGGATTTGTCTGATGCCGGTAAAAACGCCACTTACGGTTGGGGCTTTACCAACTCTTTCTGTACCGAAATGTACATTGGCGGTGACATGCAGGGACGTCCTCCGTTTGAAGCCGGATGTTCTTCCCGTGATGTGGACTATCTCCATGTAACCAACTGGAAAAAAGCCGAAGAGTTAATTAAAGCCGGTAAAATCAAAACCAAAATGGTGCATGGCATGCGGGTGATCCCCATCAGTGAGTCTATTAAATACGGATTGCTCTACCTGATTCCGGAGCCCAAATCGCCGCACGGCGTGGACGTAGACCCCACGGGTGATTATATCATTGTGGCCGGTAAACTGGACTCCCACGCATGGGTTTATTCCTGGGCCAAAATCAAAAAAGCCATTGCCGAGAAAAATTTCGAAGGTCGTGACAGCTATGGTATTCCGATCATTGCCCTGAAAACCGCGCTGCACGGTAGTGTGGAGGTGGGTCTCGGTCCTTTGCATAACCAATTCGACCCGAAAAAAGGAATCGTCTATACCTCTGTTTATGTGGACTCGTGGACCACAAAATGGGATTACATTAACCTGAAAGTGTTAGACCACGTATCGTCAAACTACAACATTGGTCACCTTGTTGCTGCTCATGGCGACACCAAACATCCGCAGGGTAAATATCTTATTGAACTGGATAAACTTTCCATCGACCGTTTCAATCCGGTGGGACCTTTGCATCCGCAAAATCACCAGCTGATCGACATCAGCGGGCCGAAAATGAAAATTATTTACGACCTGCCGTTGCCCATGGGTGAGCCGCACTATTCCATTATGATGAATGTGAATATGTTGCATCCCATTGACAAATATCCGGTGGGTACCGATATTGTGACCTTGAAAAAAGCGCCTTATGCCACCGAGCCGGGTCAGGAGCACATTAAACGTTACGGCAATACCGTGGAAGTTTTCGGTACCATTAACGATGGCAAAGTGACCCCGTCCGACATCAAGGTAACCCAAGGAAATCATGTGCTGATCCACCTGACCAATACCGGTCAGACCAAACTGGACCATTACGTTTATGAGATTGCCTCGTATGACAAAGAATACTACTGGCGTCCCGGCGAAACCGCAACTCTGGACTTTGTGGCCGAAAAAGCCGGTATGTATCCGCTGATGCTCGATAAAGTGCATGATCCTTCGGGCCGTCAATTGCAAGGATATCTTGCCGTTAAATTCAACGCTGCCGCTGAAAATGCACGGGTCATGGCTTTCTCGAAACGAATCCAAAAGGACAACGAAATGCAGAAATTCAAACCTTCGGCCATTGAGTTGAAAAACCTGTTGCCGGGTGAACTTGAATTCCTGAATTACGGGTGTACCGCCTGTCATAAATTCGGAAAAGACTTCAACGGTCCCGACTTGCTGATGGTGGACAAACGCCGCAGCGATGCCTGGCTGAAATCGTGGATTATGCATCCCGAAAAACACCGGAAAGAAGCGGATATCGAAGCCATGCGTCAGAAATATAAACTGGCCATGCCGAACCAAAACGTTTCCGAACAGGATGTCGGAAAGATTATTCAATACCTGAAAGCCAAATCGGCACAAGTACTGAAAGAACAGCAACAAAATCAGTAGTTTCCGGTTTTGATGCATTGAAAAAGAAGCAACGGGATTTGTCTCGTTGCTTCTTTTTATTTAATTTTGTTCCATATGTTGAAATTTATTTGGCTAATTGAGTATTTATTTTCTTAAATTTGCCGGGTAAAAACTATCTAAAACATTTTACTTATGAAAAAATTATTCGTACTTATTTTTATGGTGGCTATGGGAGGTTTCCTGTTGTCGAGTTGTGGCGGAAATGCCCAAAAGAGTGGGAAAGAAAAAAGTGCCGTAACCAAAACCAAAACGGAAAAAACTTATGTGGCCAATTTGGAGAACGGAAAAAAAGTGTATAACAAAGTGTGTATTGCTTGCCACATGACGGGTGTTGCCGGTGCCCCGGCGCTGAAAGACAAAGCCCGTTGGACGGAAATTGCCGCCAAGGGAATGAAACAATTGCATCATGATGCCATCAGCGGATTTACCGGAAAACACGGTGTTATGCCGCCTAAGGGAACGTGTACCGATTGCTCCGACCAGGATTTGTATGATGCCGTATCGTATATGTTGAAAACAGCCGGGGTAAAAGCCAAATAAATTTGACATAATCCTTTGCCGCCCTGCTTTGGTAAAAGATATCAGGCGACACAATACCATTCATCAAACTTTTAAACTATGAAAAAAAGAACTACCTATCAGGCGTTGGCTGGACTGGCTGCCATATTGATTATTGTGGTCTATTTCCTGCCCATGTGGCATGTGGCGCTGCAAAGTATCCAGTACCCCAAGTCGATGTATCCCCGAGGGATTCGCATTGACTTTAAATTTAACGGCGTTTATAACGGTTGTAAAGGGGAAAAAGAACGGGCCGAACTGTCGCAAAGTCAGCAGGGAGCCGACTGCTTGCGCGAAATGAATGCCATCAACCACTTTATCGGTATGTACCATATTGTGCCGGGCGTAAACGAAGACCGTACCCGTAAATATCCCATTTACTATGTTTTCGATACAAAAAAGGATGCCCAGGGGAATGAAATTATTGATCCGAAAACCAACGAACCCATCCGGGTGAATGTAACACCCAAACCGTTGATATTTTTGGATAAAATAATGCATGCCTCGCCTTACATCTTTGCTGTTTTTGTTCTGTTTGTCCTGATTTTTATGTTTACCAAGAAACGGAAATGTTTTGTGCCGGCCATTATCTCGGCCTTGTTGCCGTTTTATTTCCTCGGGGTGTACATATACTACCTGTACTGGTACGGACATCATCTTTCCATGCATGGAGGCGGAGCTTTCCGCGGAATTAAACCTTTTATGCCCACGGTGTTCGGCGAAGGAAAAGTGGCGCAGTTTACCACACAGTCTTATCCCTATTTCGGCTTTTTCCTTGCGCTGCTGGTAACCGCTTTGCTGGTGGTGGCCATGATTGTTAAGAAAAACAGTCTGAAAAAAGAGGAATAAACGGTGTGTAGTTGTGGCCGATGGACCTACAGGCGGGCTACTTATTGAAAATTTTTTTAGGCGCTTAAACGCAATTAATTTGTAATGAAACCGGAACGGCACATAAATAAAGGGGTAAATTTCCTGCAAGGCCGTTCCGGTTTTTTGTTTTCTGTTGTCCTAATCGGGATGTTTTTTTCCGGATTAATTACCCCAAAGGTGCTGTGGGCGCAGGGAGAACAACCTGTTTACGGTACCTTTACGCATTATGGACCAATCCCTTCGGATTACGACACCATTCCTTTACAGCCCATTATCGATACCTGCGGCCCCGGGGCGCACATTCTGTTGAAACCTGCTGTTTACACCGGTCCGGTACATATTTCTACCGATGGAATTGTGATTGATGGTCGTGGCAAAGCGGTAATAGACGGACTGGGAAAGAGTTCGGTCATTTTCATCGATGCCGACAGTGTTGTGGTAAAAAATGTGGTGATCCGGCATTCGGGAGGCTCGTTTGATAAACTCGATTCCGGTGTCCGCCTCAAAGGCGACTACAATGAAATAGTTAATTGCCGTATTGAAGATGTTCTTTTCGGTGTGGATATTTGGCAGTGTAACCACAACAAAATTATTCATAACGAAATTACCTCTCTTTTGCATCGTTCCACTGCCATTAAAGGCGATGCCATCCGGCTGTGGTATTCCAAGTTCAATGTGGTTCGGGGAAACTATTGGCATCATGTACGCGATATGGTGGTGTGGTATTCGTCTGAAAACCTTTTTCAGGGGAACAAAGGAGTGGGCGACCGCTACGGTATTCACTTCATGTATTCGCACAACAACCGGATACAAAATAATGTGTTGAAAAACAATTCGGTAGGCGTTTTTCTTATGTACAGCGAGCGTACTATTATGACCGGCAACCTGATTGAAGGAAATCATATTGGCAGCGGTATGGCTCTCGGTATGAAAGAAACATCTTCCAACCAAATATTGAACAACCGGTTTATCTATTGTACTGAAGGGATTCATATCGATGTATCACCCTACGTCCTGGAACAAAAAAACACCATCGAACACAACGAGATTGCCTTTTGCGGTACAGCGGTTTATTTCCATACCAATCAGGAAGGAAACCTCTTTAAACACAATTATTTCCATAATAATCTTACACAGGTTTTTCCCGAAGTGACTACCGCCCGTTTTAATGTGTGGGATAACAATTATTGGGATGATTATCAGGGGTTTGATAAAAACGGAGACAATATCGGCGACATGCCTTATATTTTGTTGTCGTATACCGAGCATTTATGGAACTTTAACCGGAACATGAAATTCTTTTTCGGGGCGCCCATCCTTGCTGTTTTGGATTTTCTGGAGAGACTTGCCCCGTTTTCCAAACCGAAATTTGTACTGGAAGATAAAAAACCTATTTTTCGCTGGCCGAAAGGGGATACTTTTACACCGGTGCGTTAAAAGTTTTATGCCGGGTTATACGGATAAAAAAAAATTGTAATTTTGATTTGATGTTACGGAAAATAGTTTCCATAGGGTTTTTGTTGTTGTATCTGGCTTTTCTTATTCTGCCGGCTTATCCTCTTATGCATTACTATTTCTTGTCATCCGGCAGAAGTTTTGTTTCTTCAGCGCAACAGCGCAATTATTCCAACGGCGACCATACCAAAACGGGGGATGTGGCCTATCTGAGTGCTTTGCTGAAAAGTGCCGCCGACAACAAGAGTGATCATCAAAAAGCGCAAAATCCCCCGCCTTCAACCAACAACGAGATCAATAACCTGGTGTACGTGGTGACCGGAAGTTTTCAACTGTCCCTTGTTACCCCGGGTATTCCTTTACATTTTCATCTTTTTGATGACCCGCTCCCTGAGCGGTATCTTCAGGTACTCCTTCCACCCCCCAATACCTTTGCCTAGTCCGGCAACATTTGCTGTCCGGATATTCCGTTCATTTTATAAATCCCTGTTTTACGGGTGAAATCTGGTTTTGTAACTTGATTTCTGTTCCTATCAGGGTATTCAACGGTTTCTTTGTGTTTTTTTCTTTTGATATATTCTGAAGGAAAAGGGCTTTCTTTCATTCGGTGTGCATCCGATGCTGTAAGTCCCGTAAAATTTATTGCAAAGGAGCCTGTTTAGGTTTATCAATGAAAATGGTTTTTCAATAAAACGGAATATTTCGGGGAGTGTTTTTCTTTTTGCAAAAGGAAAGGAAATGCTTGCCGGTATTGGTTGGCCTTTCAATGTCTGTTTCATTGGGGCTGGGGACTTGTGCCGTACAATGTTTTTTCGTTGAACGGACAAGTCCCGATACCGGAAAAAATTAAGCATTTTATTTAATTGAAAATGAAATATGAAATATGAAAACAAATCATACGGTACTTCTCATGGTTTTTGCTGTTATTCTGCTTGTTGCTTCTTCGGTAAGGGGGCAAATGGCATTGAATCCCAACGACACGCTAAATCTTGAAGAGATTTTAATTACCGGAAACAAGGCCAAGGCCATCAATAGCAAAGACATCAACGGGAAAATTCTGGAACTTCAAAATCCCCATGATGGGGGTGAGATTTTTATCAATCAACCGGGTTTTGGCATCCTGAAAAAAGGCAACTACGCCATGGAACCTGTATTAAGGGGTTTTAAATACGAGCAGCTCAATGTTCAATTCGATGGCGGTGTACACAGTACCAATGCCTGCCCCAATCGTATGGATCCGGCGATCTCCCAAATTTCCATCGAAGATATTGAACGCGTGGAAGTTATTTATGGACCTTACAGTGTTCGCTTCGGTCCTGTGTTTGGCGGAATTGTTAATGTGGTAAGCAAGCGTCCGCAGTATTCCGGTAAAGTGGTTTCGGGGGCAGTGGATGGTGGTTTCCAGTCGAATGGTAATAATTTTTATACCGATCTTTTTGCCCAGGTGGTCAAAAAGAAATATGACTTTTCGGTGAATGCCGGATATAAAAATTACGGAAATTACAAAAGCGGTTCGGGTGAAACCATTGCTTCATCGTTTCGGAGAAGTGGTTATACGGCACGGGCCGGCTGGAATATTTCGGATAAACAACGCCTCCAGATCACCTGGCGGCAGAGTTTTGCCCGCGATGTGCTGTATGCCGGCCTTCCCATGGATGCCGATGAAGATAACAGCAGCATCCTTTCGTTGGATTACGGATTGAAAAACCTTTCGGAAAACATCTTTTCCCTGAAATTCAAGTTGTACGGTTCGTATGTTACCCATTTAATGACCAACCAACGCCGGCCGAACTATAAGTTTACCCATGCCACTACCCCGGTGGATGCCCGGAATTATGGCGGGCGGGCCGAAATAGGTATCAGTACCGGAGCACGCAATATTCTGTATGCCGGCATGGATTATCAAGCCATTGGAAAAAACGGTTCGCGCGAACGGGTGGTTTACATAAACGGTTGTACGGGAGTTGTCCTGCCCCGGCCCAAAACATTTTATGACAAAGTTTGGCAGGACTCTCATAAAGAGGATTTGGGCCTTTTCCTTGAAAATAAATTTTCCGTAGCTCCGAAACTCGACTGGCTGGTGGGGTTGCGTTTTGACATGGTGCGATATGCCATAAACGATCCGGAACAGGATTTTCAGGATTTGTATGCCGGAAACATTACACCGGAAAACCGTTATGTTCCCGAAGTGACGACCAGCCTGAACTGGCGGCCTGAGCAAGGGATGCTTTTGCAGCTTTCCACGGCCCGGGCTGTGCGTACCCCCGATTTGGGCGAACTGTTTATTAATCACCTGAGTGTGGGAATGGATGCCTACGAGTATGTGGGAAATCCCAACCTGAAACCGGAGGTGAATTATCAAACCGATGTGCGTTTTGAAAAAAACTGGGAAAAAGTAAATTTCTTTGCCGACTATTTTGTTTCGTTTTTGCAGGATTATATTACGGCCAGGGTGGACACCACCATTCCGCGAAAATTTATG
Source organism: uncultured Lentimicrobiaceae bacterium (assembly GCA_964473895.1). Lineage (GTDB taxonomy): Bacteria > Bacteroidota > Bacteroidia > Bacteroidales > F082 > Sulfidibacterium. The sequence goes on from CAYYRE010000055.1 coordinate 8,307, forward strand.
CCGTGCAAAGAACCCAAATTCACCAAAAGGTTTACCAATATCGACAATGCTTTTAAAACCGGTTTTGAAGCAGGCATCACCTGGCGGTTTGCCAACCATTTCATTTATGACCTTTCGGCTTCGTACACCTATGCGCAAAACAAGACTTGGGATGAGCCGTTGCCGGAAATTCCTCCTTTTATGGCGGTGACCAGCCTGACGTATAAAACCGAAAAGCTGAATACGCGGCTCAATGTCCGTATGGCGGCTGACCAAAACAGGGTTTCACAAGCTTTTAACGAATCTACCACGCCGGGGTATGCCGTTTTCGACTGGTATTTCAATTACCATGTTACAAAATTTATGGAAGCCAGGGCTTCGGTTACCAATATCCTAAACAAGAATTATGTGGAACATTTAAGCAGGCCGTATAAAAATATGGACAATACCAGTCTGTACTACGAACCGGGAGTCAGTTTTAATGTGGGAGTGAAATTTAGCTTTTAAATACTTTAATATGTTAAAATGATTTATATTTGTTAAAAAATTTTGTTAAAACAATCCACCTATGGCTAAATCAGAAATTAACCGGCGGCAGTTTCTTAAATCAAGTGCCATTGCCGTGGGAGCTATGGCAGCAGTTGGTGCCGGCGTGGGCTATTTGCAAAAAGTAACTACCGAAAAGCGGATCAACAGTGACTTTTTGCGTCCTCCAGGTGCTATCGACGAAAAGTCATTTATATATGCGTGTATCAAATGCGGGCTCTGTATCCAGATTTGTCCGGTGCATGCCATAAAATTTGCCGGAATTAAAGATGGTCTGGCTTACGGTACACCGTATATCGATGCCCGTGAGCAGGCATGTGATCTTTCGTGCGATTCCATTCAGTGTGTGGAAACCTGTCCGACAGCAGCCCTTTATTTTATTCCTTTTAAAACGGCCGGCGAAAAAGCCATTGAAGCTTATGATAAAACACATAAAATCGATGCCAACTACAATCCTTTTCCGGTACAGATCAAAGCCATGAAACGACAGGTGAAAATGGGTTTGGCCAAAGTGAACGACAAAACCTGTTTGGCGGTTTTGGGAAAAGGATTTCAAGGTACTCCGAGAGGAAAGGATTTTAAAGGCATTAACCGGTCGCCCTACGGCACATCGCCCAAAGCAACGCCTTTGCGGGATAAGCAATACGATGAAAAAATATGTGATGTTTGTGTCAAAGAATGTCCCATGGGAGAAGAAGCCATTGTTTTGGATAAACAAACACAACCGGATGGATCGGTGGCCTACCGTCCGAAAGTGTTGGATGGTTGTGTGGGATGTGGCGTATGTGTTATGGTTTGCCCTACCGAACAACCCAGTATTATTGTTGAACCTTTAACCGCTTAATGCCATGTTTGGAAAAAAGAATACCACACCGTTACCGGTTAAAGCCAAAGAAGAAATGCCCTACGTCAAGGCGGGGATGAGTTTTAAGGAATGGCGCGAAAAATTCGGCGGGCGCCACAAATGGCGGACCATCCGCTGGGCCGTGCTCATTGGCATTAACGGGCTGTTTATCCTTTCTTTTGCACTGGACCTCTCCATGCTCGAAGGGTCGCTGAGCGGTTCCCGTCTCATCGGTTTTTATCTGATGGATCCTTTTAATACTTTGCAACAGTTGGTTATCTCGTTTTATACCGGGCACTGGGTGCACCTGACCATGAATTTTGTAATTGGCGCCAGTACTATTTTTATTTTTTATTTTTTAATGGGTGGCCGTACGTTTTGTTCCTGGGTCTGCCCGTATCATTTTTTGGCGGAGTGGGGCGAAAAATTGCACAATTATTTGGTGAAAAAGAAAAAAATCAAAGAGCACACCTACAACCGTTCGTTGCGCTATGTGTTTTGGGCCGGTTTTTTGTTGCTGGCGTTTTTTACCCAGAACCTCGTTTTTGAAGACCTGAACCCGGTGGGCATTCTTTCCCGGGCTATGATTTACGGACCGGGACTGATTTTGCTCTGGATTTTGCTGTTGATTACTTTTGAAATTGTTTACAGTAAACGTTTCTGGTGTCGTTATGTTTGTCCCATCGGGGCTACCTACAGCATGGTGGGGCAGTTAACGCCATTCGGAGTAAAGTTTGATTTGGATAAGTGTGCCCACTGCCTGGACTGCCAGCAGGTTTGCCTTGTGCCCCACGAACTTTGGTTTGTGGAAAGAGGTAAGGCCACCAGCAAACGGCATGATGTGGGCTCCGATTGTACGCGCTGCGGGCTGTGTATTGATGTGTGCCCGGGACATGCTTTGAGTTATACGATTAAAGGATGGGATAGGATTTTATAATGGAGAAAAAACAAAACCGGCCGGTCATAAAGGCTGATGGGTTAACCAAAGCTTTTAACAAAGTGGAGGTGTTGAAAGCCCTTTCGGTGGATTTTAACGAAGGAGACCGGATTGCTTTGATTGGGCAAAATGGTGCCGGAAAAACAACTTTGATACGGTGTATTCTTGGGCAGTATGTTTATCAGGGGCAACTGCAAGTGCTGGGAAAGAACCCCCGGGAACACCGGGTGGATATCCTGAAAGAGGTGGGCTTTGTTCCGCAAATTCCGCCGCCGCTGAAAATTACAGTGAAAGAATTGCTGAAGTTTTTTTCCGATTTAAGCGGTGTTCCTGAGGAAGAATATGTGGATATTGCCGAGAAACTGGGGCTGCAGATCAAGGAAAGTTTTAATAAACCCTTTGTGGCCCTTTCGGGCGGAATGAAACAAAAGTTACTGGTTTCGTTTGCCCTCGGTAAAAAACCGGCCATTTTACTTATGGATGAGCCTTCGGCAAACCTGGATCCTCAGGCACGGGAGATATTTTTCGATTATCTCGGAAAATACAACAAAGAAGCTTTGCTTGTCTTAAGCAGCCACCGTATGGCCGAAATCGAAGGGTTGGTGAACCGTGTGGTGGAAATGGATTTTGGCCGGATTGTAGTGGATAAAGTGTTGTAATACTAAAAAATATTCAAAATGAAAAAACTGTTATTTATTCCGTTGCTTTTTTTGCTGGCTGTGTCGTGCAGCCATGCGCCTGATTATTCTCCCCGCAAAGTGAATTACGATCGGGATGTTTGTGCCCAGTGTCTTATGGGTATTGCCGATCAGCAGTATGCCGTGCAGGCCATTAATGCCTACGGTGATGTGCTTTGGTTTGATGATATCGGATGTTTGAACGAATACATGAAAACGCCTAACTGGAAAAAATTTGTCGGTGGGAAGAAAGTGCAAATATGGGTGGGCGACAGCCAACACAAAGGCAAATGGTTGGATGCCGAAAAGTGTTGGTACACTTTCGGAAAACATACCCCCATGGGATACGGATACAGTGCCGTGGACCAGCCCGGTGACTCGACCTATACTTTTGTACAGGTACGAAAACGTATTGATGAGGGGAAAACCATGCGGGAGAAATTTCTCGAAAAACATAAAATGATGGGTAAAGGGATGAAAAAGGGCATGAAAAAAGAAAAAAAATAACGGCTTTTCGTCCGTATGGTTATCTGAAATATTTGAACAAAAAATTATGGCAAAAGGATTTAAGTCGATTTTGGTGTTAGACCTTAACCAAAGCCTCCGCAGTAAGGGATTTTGGATTTACAGTATTTTGTTTGGCGGTTTTGTGGCATTTATGTTTGTTTCCGGAATTACCGAAACACAAATTATCGGCTTTGTGGGACTCGGGCGGCTGATGGTAACTTTTATGCAGGTCTGTATGGTGATTATTCCCATATATGTGCTGATAACCGTGGTTCGTTCTATTGTGGGCGACAAAGAGAGCAACGTAATGGAGTATATGCTTTCGCTTCCGGTTTCGCTCAGCGATTTTTACTGGGGAAAATTTATTGCCAAGTTTATTGTTATTTACATTCCCTTGTTTGTTTCCCTTTTCGGAGCCGTGATTTGGGGTACCATCACCCGTTTGGATATTCCCTGGGACATGTTTGCTTTATACAGCTTTTTGCTGGCTGCCATGGTTTTTTGTTTTCTTGGTATCGGGATGTACATTTCCGTCTATGCCCGTTCGCAAGAGTTGGCGGTGAGCACGGCTTTTGTCCTCTGGTTGTTGCTGGTGGCTTTTATTGATTTGCTGCTCATGGGGATGCTGTTGAAATTCCGTGTGAATCCGGAACTGGTTATCGGATTGGGGATGTTAAATCCTTTGCAGGTTTTCAGGGTGGGGGTGCTGGTACTTTTCGATCCCAAACTTACCGTTATGGGGCCTGCCGCCTATTTTGTGCTGGATACGGTGAGCCGGATGACCTTTATTGTGTTTTCGGTACTGTACCCTACTTTGCTTGGCTTGTTATTGGGTTGGCTCGGAAACCGGCGTTTTAACCGGAAAGATATTCTTTGAAAGTGTAATGATGAAAATGAAAACAATGGTACGTTCGATCAATAAAACATTCCTGATTTTTGTGTTGGTTGTTGGGATCACGGCTTGTCACAATAGTACGAGGAATAAAAAAGAGAAAGCCTTGGGAGCCAGTGTTCCCAAGCCTGGGGAAACGGAAATTCAGTTGCCCAAAAAGTTGAAAAAAGTGGCCAACTTTTTAACCCCTCATGAGATAGACAGTATTGTCAACCTGAAAACCTATCTTCCCAACGGGAAAGAGCGTCCGAAAGGGATCAAACCGGTGCCCCAGGATGGGGATGATTTCCGGAGAGCCATGTTGGACAACGTTTATTGGAACGGTGTGCATGTTACCCACGCCGACTTCCGGGGAGCCAGTATGCGATCGGCCAAATGCAGCGAAACCAATTTCAGCTATTCCGATTTCAGGGCGGCCGATGTGCGCTGGACGCTTTTTGACCGCTCGTTGTTGATGCATTGTGATTTTAGCCAGGCCAAGTTGTTTCATGACCATGTGACCGACTCGCGGCTCGACAGTTCCGATTTTCAGGGGACAAACATGTTTGGTATGACCGGCCATCGGGCTTCGTTGCGGTATTGTAACTTTTCCAACGCCTTGATGAAAGATGTGGAATTTACCCATGCCGATTTCAGTCATTCAATTGCTGTACACACCCGTTTTATCCGTGGGGTTTTGTCCCGATCCCGTTTTGATGATTGTCGTCTGACCGGTTCCGATTTTACGGGAGCGGGCTTGGAGGGGGCTTCGTTTCACAATGCCGTTTTAAAAAATGTAAGTTTTGGCGGCGCCCATTTGCAGGAGGCCGATTTTACCGGTGCCGATTTGGAAGGCTGTAACTTTTACGGAGCCGAAATGCGAAATACGATTTTTAAAGAAGCTAAAAATATCCCACCGGAGTTGAAAAAACTCATAAAGAACGGGCAGATTACCGGTGTGATTGCCGAGCGAAAAAATGAATAAGGATTGCTTATGCTGAAAAAACCGTGGACATATCTTTTTTTCTCTTTGCTGATGATGTTCGGCACACTCACGGCTTCGGTTCCGGTAAAGGGAGATACCACGGAATACCGGATCGATACGGCCGCAAGCCGTCTTTATTGGTCGTGTAATATCCATCACGGTTACATGTACTTGAAACAGGGGTGTATCAAAATGGCCGACGACCGTTTGGTGGCTGCCGATATCCTTTTCCAAATGGACAGCGTTTTTGACCAGGATATTACCTATGACCTTATGCGAAAGACGCTGCAAAATATTTTACGGTCGGGTGTCTTTTTTCATACCAAGAAGTATCCTTATTCCCGGTTTGTGCTTGACCATGCCAGGCGTCTGAAACCGGGGGTTTATCAGGTTACCGGTGATCTGGAGTTGCTTGGTGTCGGCGCGTGTATTACTTTTCGTGCAACCATTGTCCGGAAAGAAAATGTTTTAAAGGCCACATCAGACAAATTTTATATCGACCGGCTTCGCTGGGGTATCACCAGCTATTCCAGAAGCATCCCTTCCAATGACCAAAGGTTTATTGTCAGCGACAGTATTGGCATATCGTTTTACCTGCGGGCCGTTAAAAAAGAGTAATCTTTGAGGGGAGCTGCCGTTACGGTTTAATCTTTCTCCGGATGGTAAACAAAATCCATAAAAGCAATTTCGTTTTCAATGTCATGGCGCATGCTGCGAATGGTTTTTTGTGCCAGTAATTTGTAGTAGTTGCCCTTTACAATTTGGTATTCTTTATGGATGGGGCAGGGTTTTTCTTCGTTGCATTCGTGGAGGCCCAGGCCGCAGGTATTAAAAAATTGCAATCCTTCGAGTGCATCGATGAGCGACAAAAGCGAAATATCCATGTCTTTTTCGGTCATGTAAAAACCGCCGTGGGGGCCTTTGGCCGACTGAATAAGGTTTCTTTTGGAAAGGTCTTGAAGGACTTTGCCAAGATAATGTTCCGGAAATCCCAGGTCGGACGCAATTTGTTTCAGCCCCAGCTTTTTGTTTTCCGAGGCATGGATCGACAAATAGATCATGGCACGGATGGCATATTCTGTTGGTTTGGAGAAAAACATGGCGATTTTTGTTTCCTGGAGAATTTCCTCCGCCGATGGCCGGCGGAGGAAATGCATCCTGTTATTATGGTTCTGTTTTAAAGGCCTTCGATGGCTTGCCTTCCGGCTTCGGTAATCATCTCTGGCGACCACATGGGTTCCCATACCAGTTCCACATCAATTTTGTAGCCGGGATAGTTGGATTGCAAGACCACTTCCACATTTTGCATAATGGTATCCCCCAATGGGCATCCCCTTGTGGATAAGGTCATGACCACCTTGATGGACTTTTCTTCTTCGTTGTAGTCGATTTCATAAACCAGGCCGAGGTCAATAATATTTACGGCCACTTCCGGATCAACCACTGTTTTCAACAGTTCGGCAATCTCTTTTTCTTTGTCTGTCAGATGATGAATGTCACTCATTTTCTATGGTTTTTTCTTTGTGAAATACAATTTTAAAAACGTTATAATTATAAAGCAATGCGGTGATGATAAACATGGCTGCCGCCGACCGGATGAGCCATACCTGGTTGGTCAGTTCACCCAGCATGAGAAAGACAAAAGCCACGTAATATGTTTTCATATGGATGCGGGCAATACGGTCCGAATAAATTTCCTGTGGCAATGGAATTTTTTGTTTTCCTACTTTGGCCGAGTATTTTTGCAGCCACACAATAAAAGGCAGGGTTTTATAGGTTTGCCCTAAAATGAGCGCTGTTAAAAAACCGAAAAGAATACTCATAACAAAGGCCACGTCAATATGGAGTTGAAAACCGGATAAAAATCCGGGGCTGGTGATGGCCAGGATGCCCAATAGCACCGTTATCGCAAGCAGGATGAAGGCTGTTTGCGACAATTCCATTCCCGTGTCAAGGTTTTTACGAAACCGGTGTTTAAAAGCATAACGGTTGTAGGCCAGGTAAAGGATGACCCCTGCCAGAATGGGTAGTGCCGAAAGCATGATGGCCCAGGGTTGGGGATAAAAATAATAGACGGATGCTAAGGCCAATACGCCGATATTCAGTAAGTAATAGCTGTATTTTAACAAATGATCGGGTAATTTATGGATGATCAAAAACATGGGCATGAGTTTGCTCGAAACGCCGATCACCAAAAACAGAAACCATCCGGCAAGTCCCAGCGTCAGGTGCATCTTCAGCAAGTCTAATACGCTGGCAGGAATATAGGGATGCGCAAAATTGATGATCATGAGTATGGCCAGCGAAACCGTCAAAACCAAATAGATGATGCCGGTAACAACGAATATGTTGCCCATGTCCATACGATCCGAGCGGAAAGCACTGACCAATGTGTTGATGGCAAAAAGAATGACGGCTGTCAAAATCAGCGTACCCGAAACCTCAAACCATAACCAGTTTTGGTTTGGACCAAAAGTGGCTTCCCAGAAATGATAAACCAGGATGAGTAAACCCGACCCGAAAAGCCAAAAAGTGATTTTGGCCAATATCTCACTGTAAAGTTTCACTTCCATGACCACCGGGATAAGCTGATAGAGTGACCCGAAAATAATCATGGTAATAAATCCCAAAACCATCAGATGAGTCAGTGTCAGCATGCCCGGATTCAGGTGGTAGGGCAGGAGCAACTGGGGTGCTGCCACCAGCATGACCACGGCTGCCGTAAGAAACATAAGCGCGGAAAAAACAAAGTGGGGCAATACCACCGAAGGGGATGGCGCATTTTTTGTACTGAGTCCTGCTTGCATTATTTTATTTGTATATGATAAGTTTCAGATTGTTTTCGTCAACAGGTTTTTGCACCAGTTTAAAGCCACGGTTTTCCAACTCAGGCAGCAGGTATTGGGGTAACCGTTTGTGATGGACGTACAAGGCTTCCCCCTCGGCCAGTTTTTCCAGTTCTTCCAAAGTAATGACCATGGGCATGGGCATCTCCAAATCACGTACATCGATTTCTTTCATCTTACCCTGAAAGCGTTTTTCAATACTTTCAAAATCTTCGGATGCTTTTGTTTCTGTTTTTTCCGCGTCTTTTTTCCGGGCCTCAGAGGCAGCAGTTTTTCGTAAATAAGTATGTACCACGCCCGCTTCCGGACGCTCGGTTTCATATTCATACCCCCGTTTTTTAAGGATATTTAAAATAGGGATAGGCTCAAAAGTATTGATGATCAGGAGGGTCTGGTCATCTTTCATGGTTTTGAGTGTCTTCATAATTTCATCGAAAGGATCTACCCCTCCGGCAAGAATCGGCCGGACATCCAAGGTGACAACATTTGTTTTATCCATTGCTTTTGTATTTGATTTTATGTTCTGATTTTCCGTTTGCTCTCCGGTTTCCCCGGTTTCAAATTGTACGGTGTAACCGTTTTCCTGTAACTTTTTCAGGAAAGCTTCCGTGGTAACACCCCCAATGCGGGCGGCATCGGCTACGCTGACGCGCGAAGCCAGCATCTTACATAATATGGGGTTTTTCAGCTTTCTGAAATGCTTGTTGATCGAAGCAATCACATCAATCACTCGCTTATCGTATTTTATGATTTTCGATATTTTGGTTTTTGCTGTAATGATCATCTTATCTCGTTTAAAATACTGCGGCAAAAATAGTCATTTTTTTAAAATAAAAGAGTAAAAGGTCTTTTATTATTTTATTCTTAAATTTCCGGACAGGGAAAGCAAATAACAGGGGGTGAAGGAGTGTCGCAGACCAGCTGAAGCGGTCAGCGGTTG
>CAYYRE010000056.1:0-17375 GCA_964473895.1 uncultured Lentimicrobiaceae bacterium
TGGTAGAAATGGACCGCCATAACGAAGTGGACGAACAAATGCGTACCCGCATCGACACCATGCTGGAAATATTATAAAACAAAAAAACATGGCCGGAAGACTGAAAGCAACGAAGAAGATGAAAAGTATCATGAAATGGTACTACATGGAAGCCAAATACGCACGGTATTTGGGAAAGAAAATTGCATGGATTACCAGCGGGGGACCGGTAGAACCGTTGATTGCCATGGGCATCATCCCCGTTTATCCCGAAAACCACGGTGCCATGATCGGGGCATCGAAAATGGGAGGAAAAATGTCTGAATTTGCCGAAGGTTTGGGCTATTCATCGGATGTTTGTTCCTACACCAAAAACGACATCACCTCTTCCATTACCCACGAAAGTCCTATCCCGGGCGGCTTGCCTGCACCCGATATGCTTATATGCAGCAACAACATCTGCGGCACCGTCCTCAAATGGTACGAAATACAAGCCCGGAAATTCAATGTGCCGCTCTTTATTTACGACACCCCTTTTGTACATACCGAATTTACCGAAGAAGCCCGGCATTATGTGAACGAACAAACCAAAGAATACATACAATTCCTCGAAAAGCATACCGGCAAAAAATTCAACTACCGGAAAATGAAAAAGGTGGGAAAACGTTCGCTGGAGTCCATGCGCCTTTGGAAAAAGGTTTTGGATACGGCCGCACACAAACCCAGTCCCATGACGGCTTTTGATGCCTTTTTCCATTTGGCTCTCATTGTTACCTTACGGGGAAAAAAGGTCGTGATTCGCTATTACCGGCAATTGTTGAAAGAATTGGAGGAACGGAACCGAAACAATATCGGTGCGGTGGACAACGAAAAATACCGCCTGCTGTGGGATAACCTGCCCATTTGGTTTCGCATGCGCTGGCTCTCCGAAAAATTCGCTTCCCATCAGGCGGCACTGGTAGCCGATACCTATACACAGGCCTGGTGCGGCGTGATCGATTATATCGACGAAAATGATTTCCTCGGCAGTATGGGCGAAGCCTATACACGCATCCATTTGAATGTGGGGGTGGACCAAATGGCCGATACCATCAAACGGTTTATTGAACAATATGATGTGGATGGATTGGTCATGCACTCCAACCGGAGTTGTAAACCCTATTCCTTCGGTCAGTACGACATTCAGCGAATTTTACAGGACCTCGACATTCCCGTTTTAATGATTGAAGCGGACATGACCGATGAACGAAAATTTTCGGAAAGCCAGGCCGAAGCACGCATCGACGCATTCATGGAAGTGATTAAACAACGTAAAAAAGCAAAACAACTATGATTTCATTGGGAATAGACATAGGTTCTTTAACCGCCAAAGGGGTGTTAGTGGAAGGAACCAAAATTGTGGACCAGCACCTAATTCCCGTGGGGTACAATTCGAAAAAAGCCGGTGAAAAACTGTTGGAAGAACTCCTGCAAAAAGCCGGAATACAACGGGAAGCCATCGGCAAAATCGTTTCGACCGGCTACGGCCGTAACAGCATCGACTTTGCCGACAGGGCGGTCACGGAAATCATTTGTCACGGCAAAGGCATTCATTTCCAGATGCCGCACATCCGTACCATCATCGACATTGGCGGACAAGACAGCAAAGTCATCGTTTTGGACAAAAACGGAAATGTTGCCAACTTTGTCATGAACGACAAATGTGCCGCCGGTACGGGCCGTTTTTTGGATGTGATGGCCCGGGCCATGGAAACCGAAATACACGAATTCGGTTTGTTGTCGCTGCAGTCGAAAAATCCATCCAAAATCAGCAGTGTCTGTACCGTCTTTGCCGAATCGGAAATTATTTCGCTGGTAGCCAAAGGCGAAAACCGCGAAGACATCACCTCCGGGATTCATCTCTCCATTGCCCGGCGCATAGCTTCCATGGTAAAACGGTTGGGGATGATTCCACCCGTAGCCATGAGCGGCGGCGTAGCCCTCAACGTGGGACTGGTGGATGCCCTGGAAAAGATTTTGAACACAAAAATAGAAACCACGCCGTTTTCACAATACAGCGGAGCACTCGGCGCCGCCTTATTGGGACAAGACCTTTGATGCTATGGGAGTCTTACTCCGGAATCAGATCGGTAAAATAAAAACCCGAACTGATCTTTTTATCCTTCAGGGCATATGTTTTGTGCACCGCTTCCCCTTTTTGAAACAAAACCGGATGCGAAAACACCGGCCCGTCGAAAACAAAGCTATGAAACTCCCCGTTTTCGCCACAAGGATCAATCTGCGGCGGCAAATCGGCCAGCAACTTTTTATCGAAAAAACGTCCGGCAAACGACTTGTCTAATTTTGAAGCATCCACGGAAGTGAGAATGGCTTTGAAACCATAACCGATCAAGTCCACAGCCGCTTTCCGTGTTCCGTAAAGCCATATGGGAAATTCGGGACGAATACCGCTGCCTTTCAACTGCTTTTCGCGATAGGAACGGATATCTTCCAAAAACAAGTCACCGAACAAAAATACCGAAACCCCATTGTTTTTAAAATGGTCGGTTTCGCGCCGCATGATGGCGGTATAAGTCTCCATATCCGCCATTTCGGGCAACATCACCTTTCGCAACGGAATCCCCAGGCTCTCGGCTTGTCGCTCCAACAAAACGGATCGCACACCGTGCATGGAAATACGGTCGAACTTTTCATTTAATGTGGTCAACAAAGCCACAATTTCATATTTACCTTCTTGCAATATCCGGTAAAGGGCCAGCATCGAATCTTTGCCCCCGCTCCAGTTAAAAACCGCTTTTTCTTTCATTATTGCACCTCGAATTCCAGCAGTTTTTCACCTTCGATAAAAGCCTCGAAACGGTCTCCTTTCCGGGTGGGCCCCACACCCGACGGTGTTCCGGTAAAAATCAAATCGCCTTTTTTCAGGGTAATAAATTGTGAAACATACGAAATGATCCGCCCGTAGCCGAACATCATGTCTTCCGTGTGCCCCTGTTGTCTGATTTCACCGTTGATTTTTAACGAAAAGGCCAAATGATGAATATCGGGAAACCGGTTTTTTTCCACAAACCTTCCCACCGGTGCCGCGCCGTCAAAGGCTTTGGCAATTTCCCAAGGGAGTCCTTTTTTCTTTTGTTCGGCTTGCAGGTCGCGGGCAGTAAAATCAATCCCCACACTGATTTCGTTAAAATAATTCTCTGCTTCGGTTTCTTTTATTCTTTTTCCGTCACGGCTGATCTTCAACACGATTTCCGTTTCGTAATGTACCTCCTGTGAAAAATCGGGATAAACAAAAGGCAAGCCGTTTTCCTGCAAGGCGGTGTCGGGCTTCATAAAAAAAACGGGTTTTTCGGGAACGGCATTGTTCAACTCTTTGGCATGTTCCCGGTAATTACGGCCAATGCATATAATCTTCATGGAATAGGTTTTTGGTAATGATTGAAAAGTATAACCAAAAACAAAGGTATTCTTTTTTTCATTTGATGCCAGCCCAAAAAAGCCGAAACAAATCCCCTGGTCTATCCGAACAGGGACAAGCCGGAACGAAAAAAGGTTCTTACCATGAAACCTTTCTTTTGGAGGAAACCGCTTTTATCACTTTGAAAAACCGGGATGATGCGCCAGATACCAGCGGTTATATTCTGTAATGATATGGTCAATATCGATGTATTGATACCCTTTCTCTTTATTTTTTATTTTTTGGGCCAGTGCTTTATCTTCCGCCACCAGTTTACTCATATTCTTTTTGAAATGCATCATCATCCCCAGGGTGTTGAGATCGATCCAATCACCTTTTGGGGTTTTCAGATAATCATTTTCAGCCAAATCGTTTTCCGAAAAACTCAAATCCACATGCGAAAGCCAGGGATCTTTCTTATTGATCTGCACCCTTTGCTCCGTACGAGCCTTGGATTCGTAATACCATTTGTAAAGGGTAAGCGGCCCATCGATGGCTTTTAATACAAAATGGTAAGTGCGGGCATCATTCACCGCGTAGGATGCCGGCGGTTTAAATTTCAAACTTTCGTAATATCGTGGCCCTACTTTGTAGGCCAGCAATTCTTTCGGCCGGTATTTTTTCGTAAACTTCTCATCCTGCTCGTTTTTATAAAAGAGCACCACATCTTCGTTGTTCACTAAATTCTTCAGCTCCAAATAACCATAAATCGTGTCACGGGCCAAAGTCACCACATATCCGGGATATTTCCAGAAAAGTTTCACCGGCGGCAGCTCTTTTCTCGACCGCGGCATTTGCCCCTGCGAAAAAGCAGAAAGCGATGGAAACAACAACACAACAGCAAAGAAAAACGTTTTCATAACGGATTTTTTGCTGATAAAATTAATACGGAAATACGAGTTTGTCAAGTGACAATCACAGGAACAGGCAACCCCAAAAGGAAAATTTCCGGCTATTTCCCTGCCATGCGCAATTTAATTTTGGTCAGCAACTTTTTGGTGTACAACGGAAAATCGGCTTTTTGCATCCAGTCGTAGTAAGAAGGTTCTTTACGAAAGACCTCTTCCACGGTTTTCCCTTTGTGTTTCCCGAAATTAAAAACTTCTTCGCCCTTTTCGTTGTATATAATTTGTCCCATCAAATCCGCATTCCGGTGGTGTGTTGAAAATTTGGCCAATGCTTCCACATCGTTTTTCACCGGAGTGCTCATGGCACCTTCTTTGTCCGTGTAATTTGTCTCGGCATAGCGGTCGAGCTGTGCTTTCAGTACCTCATAGGTCGCCTGCACATCGGCCGTGGCCGAATGGGCGTTTTCCAACTCTTTTTGCAAATAAAAACGGTAAGCTGCTTTCAGGGTACGCGGCTCCATTTTCATAAAAATGTTCTGTACATCGATAAACCGCCTGTTTTCCACATCAAAGTCCACACCGGCACGCAAAAACTCCTCTACCAACATGGGGATATCAAACCGGTTTGAATTGTATCCTGCCAGGTCACAATTGGCCAAAAAACGGTCGACATCCTTTGCCACTTGCTTAAAGGTGGGTTTATCTTTCACATCCTCCTGCGAAAAGCCATGAATTTTCTCCGCCTCTTTCGAAATGGGATAACCGGGATTCAGCAGCCAGGTTTTGGTTTCCGTTGTCCCGTTAGGATTTACTTTAATAATACAAAGCTCAATAATGCGGTCTTTGGCCACATTTAAGCCCGTACTTTCGATGTCAAAAAAAGCCAGGGGGCGTTTCAAGTGAAGTTCCATGGAATCTGTTTTAGGAGGTGTTGTTTTTTCGGGCAAAACTACGGATTTTTTCCGTGTCCCTCCCGAAAGTTTCCCTTGTTTTAAACACCGACTGTCCCCTTTTGCTCCACCGGTTTACTCTTCCCTATAAATCATTTTACACCGAAAGCATAACACACAATGGCCGTAGCCACTGCGGCATTTAACGATTCGGCCCCACGCTGCGGCGAACCGGGAATGCGGATACGTTCCTCTATCAAAGGATAAAGTGCCGGGGAGATGCCGTGTGCCTCGCTGCCAATGAGCAAAATCCCCTTTTTGGGCGGTTTTACCTCCCGGATATCCCGGCCCTCCAACATGGCACCGTAAATTTTTATTTCCGGCGGTCGTTGCGGCAGCCATGTTTTCAAATCAGTATAATGTACCTGCACCCTGGCCAGCGAACCCATGGTAGCCTGAACCACCTTCGGGTTAAAGGCCTCTACGGTTCCCTCCGAACACACCACATGCCCGATACCAAACCAGTCGGCCGTCCGGATGATGGTGCCGAGATTTCCGGGATCCCGGATTTGATCAAGGGCCAGTACCATCCCTTTCACCTCCCGTAAGTCAGGCAAAGCATGGGCAGGCATACGGACCACCGCCAGCACTTCCGAAGGATTTTTTAAGGCGGAAATGCGTTCCATTTCGGCCCGCGAAACCTCACTGACCGGCTGCCCTGGCGGTAATTCCTTCTCATGTTCCAGCAGCCAGTTACCGGTGGCATAAATCCTGTCAACCGGCAAAGGGCTCTGCACAAATTCCAAAACCCCTTTGGTTCCTTCCACCAAAAAAAACCGCTGCTTCCGCCGGTATTTTTGCAGGTGCAACGCGCGCAAAAGTTTTATCTCCGATTTACTGATCATTTCACAAAAATAACAACAAAACCCCACATGGCCCCTCATCCTTTTTGAATTGCCACCGGAACAGGGCCAGCTGTTTAGTTCCTGTTGGACGATGGACAGCCGATGGCTCTATGTTGAAATTGCTTACGGTACATGAAATGATATTCGATGAACAACCTGAAGATGCATGTTTTCGGGTGGCTCTTTAAACAACTTCAGAGCCTGAACACCACACCTCACCACCCACAAAAAAAGGCCCCTCCCGGACGGGGAAGGGCCTTACATACAAATTGAAATAAAAATTATTCTGCTTTCACATCGAGCGAAACTTCCACTGCAATATCTTTATGCAGCCGGATGGTAGCTTTGTAGGTGCCCACTTCTTTAATGGCATCGCCGTTCACTTCAATTTTCTTGCGATCGACCTCCACATTTTTCTGGTTTTTAATGGCATCTGCAATCATAATGTTGTTCACCGAGCCAAAGATTTTTCCTTTGGTACTGGCTTTCACGCCAACAGTCAATTGGGCGCCTTCCAGCACTTTGGCCAAATCTTCCGCCTCTTTCCTGATTTTTTCTTCTTTATAGGCCTGCTGCTTTTTTACTTCGGCCAGCACTTTTTTGGCCGACGCCGTCGCCACAATAGCCATTCCTTTGGGGATTAAATAATTACGAGCATAGCCGTCTTTAACGGTAATTAAGTCGTTTTTATATCCCAGTCCGCTAATATCTTGTTTTAAAATGATCTCCATGGTTCTCTCCTCCCTTTTATTTTAATAAGTCAGCAACGTAAGGCATCAATGCAAGGTGCCGGGCGCGTTTAATGGCCTTGGCCACTTTCCGCTGGTATTTTGTCGAAGTTCCCGTAATGCGGCGGGGTAAAATTTTTCCTTGCTCGTTAACAAAACGAAGCAAAAAGTCCGCATCCTTGTAGTCGATGTATTTGATGCGGTTTTTCTTGAACCGGCAGTATTTTTTCTTGGAAGTATCAACTGCAATCGGTGTTAAATATCTAATGTCTGAATTCTGTGCCATGATTTTATATTTTTAAGTTGAACAGCGGGTGAATTAAGCTTTTTCGGCCTTGGTTTCTTTGCTCTCGGCAAATTTTTTCCGGCGTTTTTCATTATAAGCAATCGCGTGTTTGTCCAGTTTAACGGTCAAAAAACGCAAGACACGCTCGTCACGTTTGAGCAACACCTCAAACTTTTCGATAAACGAGCCATCTACCCTGTACTCAAACAGATTATAAAATCCGGTGGACTTTTTCTGGATGGGATACGCCAGTTTACGCATACCCCAATTCTCACGATTAACAATCTCACCACCGTTGTCCGTGATGAGCTTCTCGTAAGTCTTTACCGCTTCCTTTACCTGATCTTCAGATAAAACGGGAGTTAAAATGAAAACGGTTTCATACTGATTTACCATCTTTTTGTGAATTAGTTAATTAATTATAATAAATTTTGGAGTGCAAAAGTAGAAATTTTTCCGTTACACCAAAACTTTTGCCTCGCAAATTTGGCTAAATATTCTACAGGACAAAAAGATGTATTTTTTTCTTTGTAAAGATAGCGCCCCTTTTCGTGCCTGTTGCTGCGGCAGCAATAGCAGGCAGTAGCCGGGCGAAAGGGCCACCGTGGCGGATGTTGGCGGGCGGAGGCGACCACCGGAAGCCCACGCACCGCCTACAACCGCCCGGAGGGCCTGAGCACGCTACAGCCGGATAGTGCGCCCGGCCGCCCAAATTATAAAAATGAGCGAAAACTGAATGGAGAGGGGGGAGTGATTTTAGATTTTAGATTTTAGAATTTAGATTTTAGAATTTGGAATTAAGAATTTGGAATTTGGAAGGCAGAATGGAAAACCGAGATTTGGAGAATGTTGAAGAAAGCTTCTCAGAAGGTACGCAATGCCATACGCACCGGTTTGCAACAAAAAAAGTCCGGACCTGACGGCCCGGACTTTTTTTAAAACAAAGACAACGGCTTTATTTTTTCTTCTTTTTCATTTTCTTTTGGTTTGCTTTGGCTTCCCGTTCTTCGATGAGCTTATCCTCACGGGTTCCGTGCAACAAGTCGTAAGCAATGGGGCTGGCCGTAAACACCGAAGAATAGGTACCAATGGTTATCCCGACAAGCAGGGCAAATACAAAGCCCCGGATGACCTCGCCGCCGAAGAGGAAAATCACCAGCAAAACAACCAATGTGGTACCGGAAGTATTCATGGTACGGGCCAGGGTTTGGTTCAGCCCATCGTTCATATTCCTCTTTAACGTATGCCGTGGGAAAAGATGTACATTTTCACGGATACGGTCGAAGATAATCACGGTATCGTTAATAGAATACCCGATAATGGTCAGGATAGCGGCCACAAACGACTGGCCCACTTGCATACCGAAAGGCAACCAACCGTGCAGCAACGAGAAAAGTCCAATGGTGATAAACGTATCGTGGAACAAAGCCACCACGCCTCCGACACCATACTGCCAGTTTTTAAACCGAACGGCAATGTAGATAAAGATAATGATCAGGGCAAAGAAAATGGCAAAATAGGCCTTTTCACGGATATCGTAAGCAATGGTCGGGCCGAATTTTTGTGAACTCAAAATACCGAGCAGTTTGTTTTCGCCTTCGGTATCGGAGGTAAAGGCCTTATAAGAAATAGGCTTTTTATAGAATTTTTTCAACCCGTTGTACAACCTGGTCTGGATAATGGAATCCACATTGTCGCGGTTGTCATCGATCAGGTATTTGGTGACAATTTTAATTTGGTTATCAGGCCCGAAAGTTTTTACGGTGGGGGCTTGTTTGTCTAGGGCCACCGTAAGGGCTTTACGGACAGCTTCGGTGTTCACATTTTGATCGAAACGCACCACATAGGTACGGCCCCCGGTGAAATCGACACCGAAGTCCAATCCTTTGGTAAACAAGGAAACAATCCCGATAAGAATCAAGGTTCCGGAGAAAATATAGGCTTTTCTCCGCATGCCGATAAAATCGAAATGGGTATTGGAAAGGGTATTGGCCGACCATTTGAATGAGAACGAAATGGGTTTGTTCTTTTTGAGCATGCCTTCAAAAATCAGGCGTGAGATAAAGATGGCGGTAAACAGTGACGAGAGGATACCGATAATCAGCGTGGTGGCAAACCCCTGGATCGGGCCGGTACCGAAGACATACAGTACCACACCGGTGAGCAGGGTTGTCACGTTTCCGTCGATAATGGCGGAATAGGCATTTTTGTATCCATCGGTCAGGGCAAGGCGCAAACCTTTTCCGGCTCGCATCTCCTCTTTGATACGTTCGTAAATAATCACGTTGGCATCCACCGCCATACCAAGGGTCAGCACAATACCGGCCATACCGGGCAAGGTAAGTACCGCCCCGAGAGAAGCCAGCACTCCAAGCAGGAAAAAGACGTTGACCACAAGGGCCAGGCTGGCTACCCAACCGGCTTTGTTATAATAAACAATCATGTAGGCCAACACGAGAATAAAGGCGAGGATAAAGCTGTTCATACTGGCTTTCACCGCCTCGCGTCCCAGTGAGGGCCCTACAACGGCCTCTTCCACAATTTTGGCAGGCGCCGGCAGTTTACCGGCTTTCAGGATATTGGCCAGGTCTTTGGCTTCTTCCACGGTCATGCCGCCACCCGAAATGGAGGAACGTCCGTTGGGGATTTGGTCGTTGACCACCGGATAAGAGTAAACATAGCCATCCAAAACAATGGCTACCTGTTTCCCGATATTTTCGCCGGTAATCCGTTTCCACACTTTGGCGCCCTGGCTGTTCATTTGCAGGTCAACGGTAACACGACCGTTTTGGTCGAAATCCTGACGGGCATCGGAGATCACATCGCCACCGAGGGCAGCACTTCCATCGCGGGAACTGGCCTTTAAAGCAATCAATGCCAGATAATTGGGCGTTCTCGGATCGGGTTTCACAGCCCAAGCCAGTTTCAAATCGCGCGGGAAGATATTTTTCACCATTTTCAGCATCCGGTTCACCCGTGCCGTATCTTTAATGGCCGCCACTCCCACACGGGCGGTTTGGCCGGGATAATATTGCCCGTCTTTGTTTTGAAAATAAGAAGGATGCAGATAGGCATACAACGGATTTTTCTTGGCATATTGCTGGAAAGAAGCATTTTCGTTGGCCACCTGGGAAGTGTCTTTGGCAATTTTGTTCAACAGATTATTGGTGGCGGTATCGGCCTTCGCTCCGGAAGTTGCTTTTTGTGCAGTGGCAGTGGTTTTCTTATTGCCGGTTGTTTGCAAAGAATCGCTGACCAGTTTTTCCTCGGCCCGCAACTTGGCATTGGCTTCATCAAAATAATTGTGGATATCCGAAAAATTATAGGTTTCCCAAAATTCCAGTTTGGCCGTACCTTGCAAAAGTTTTCTGACCCGTTCGGGGTCTTTGATTCCGGGAAGTTCCACGAGGATACGTCCGCTGGTGGCCAGTTTTTGAATGTTGGGCTGTGCCACCCCGAAGCGGTCGATACGGGTTCTTAAAATCTGGAAAGTACGGTCTACGGCACCTTCGGTTTCTTTCCGCAAAACTTTGAGCACTTCATCGTTGGTGGAAGTCGTGGTAATGCCCTTGTCTTTGAATTCGTAAAGGAAAATGGAAGCAAGACGGGCTTTGGGGTCTATTTTTTGAAAAGCTTCCCCGAAAAGGGTTACAAAATCCTTGTTGCTGTGTTTTTGCATTTCGGTGGCCATTTTCATGGCTTTCAGGAAAACGGGGTCTTTGCTATGCCCTGCAAGAGCGTCCACAATATCCTGTACTTTTACTTCAAGTACCACGTTCATACCGCCTTTCAGGTCAAGGCCGAGGTTCAGTTCTCTTTCTTTTACCTGTTTATAAGTATATTTCCCGATACCGAGGTTGTACACCACTTCGTTGTTCACGCTGTCGAGATAATATTTTTCGCGTGCTTTGGTGATGGAATCAAGATAATACACCTCTTTGGCATGATTTCCTTTGGCCAGTTGTTTGGCCAGGCGGACTGCCTTTTCGTTGTGTGCATAAGCCTTTGCTTTTTTTTGCACCCGTGCTGCCACGTAAGTAAAACTCAACTGGTACAGGCAAACCAAGGCAAAGGCAATAGCAAAAAACTTAATAGCTCCTTTGTTTTGCATTTGGAATTAGGTATTTATAATTTCACTTTCATTTTTAGAGGGTGCAAAAATAGAATAATATTTCATACTTACCAACAGCAGCGAGGTTCATTCTCTTCCTTTTAAAAGTTCCGTAGGGACGGGAAAGCCGTTTTGTGTGTTATTTGTCGTTGAATCAGCGAATAACCCCACCGGAAAACCAGGGCGCTTCCACTGTATTTCTGTTGTTTTTACAGGTTATTATCGTTTGAAACAGCTTACATAAGGTCAAGGTTCAATACCTTATCCATTTCCACAAATCGGAATATCCCACTTTTTTTCCGTAAATCAAAATACCGATTCGGTAAATTTTGCCTGCCAAAAAGGTGGTAAAAATGAAAGTAAGCACAAGAATGCCGGCCGACAGACCAATTTGCCAATAGGGTACACCAAACGGGATACGCATCATCATAATGACGGGGGAAGTAAAAGGAATCATCGACATCCAAAGCGCCAGCGCCCCATCGGGCTGGTTGGCAATGACACCGGTCATGGCCACCGAAAAAATCAGGGGAATGGAAACCGGTAACATAAACTGCTGTACATCGGCATCGTGGTCCACTGCACCGCCCACCGCAGCAAATAAAGATGAATAGAGCAAATAGCCGCCGAGAAAATAAAACAGAAAGCTGAAAACCATAACCTTGAAATTGATGGCCGAAAGAATGCCGGATATCTCCGTAAGAGCAGCACTTTGGGTTTGATGCGACAAAGCAGCCGATTGTCCGGCAACAGCCATTTGTTCGGTCAGCACATGAGCCCCTTGAGAAGCCCCTGCACCGAAAATCCCTGTCTGGAAAACACCCACAAGCGCCAGGGTCAAAACAATCCAAAGCAAAAACTGGGTCAGACCGACCAATCCCACGCCAATGATTTTCCCCATCATGAGCTGAAATGGTTTCACCGAAGAAATAATCACTTCCACAATGCGGTTTTGTTTTTCTTCCATAACCCCGCGCATCACCTGGGCACCGTACATAAAAACAAACATGTAAATCAAAATACCCGAAAAAATGGCCAACCCGGTTTCCACATCGGTATTGCTTTGTTTTTCGGTACCTTCATCCGAAACTTTGATGGTCACTAAATGGATATGGGCTTTAATGGATTTGAGCACATTGGGATCAATACCTTTGGCCAGCATCTTTTTATCCTCCACCACCTGTTTCATCACTGTTTTGATGTAGTTCCGTACAAACAATCCAGGTTGTTTGACAGAAAACAACTCCGCATTTTCGGGCAAATTCAGTCGCGTAAGCGGAATATACAGCAGCATATTGCCTTTGGCAAGGGCATCGGCTTTGGCCTGTTCCACATTTTTATCCACATAATGAAAATGAAGGTTTTCCTGGTCGTGAAATTTCTGAAAAAACCAGCCCGTTTCATCCAACACATCCACATTGACATTGGAAGTACTGTTTTCGGCAAGGTAAACCGGCAAGACCACAAGGGCGGCCATAAGCAAAGGGCCCAGCAGGGTCATAACGACAAACGATTTCTTCCGCACACGCGTAAGATATTCCCGTTGAATAATGAGCAATATTTTTTTCATGGCTGTTTTCCCGGTCAATGACGGGGACAAATATCCGAAAAATTCCTTTTCCAATTTTTAAAGTTTCTAAAGCCGTCTGTCCATCCGTATTGGCTACCTTTGCGGCAAAAACATTCATCATGGAAAAAGTTGAAGAACGGTTTATCCGTTATGCAAAGATGGATACCCAATCGGATCCTGAAAACGAACAGTGTCCCTCCACAGAAAAACAGTGGGCACTGGCCCGCCTGTTGGTCAATGAGTTACAACAAATCGGACTGCAAGAAGTATCGATCGACGAACACGCCTACGTGATGGCCACCTTGCCGGCCAATACGGACAAAAAAATCCCGGTAATCGGTTTTATCGCCCACATGGATACGGCCCCCGACTTCACCGCCGAAAACGTGCAACCCCAAATACACAAAAACTACGATGGAGGTGACCTTTTATTAAATAAAGAACGGAACATTGTTCTTTCGCCCGACGATTTCAAAGAACTTCGTAGCTATAAAGGACAAACCCTCATCACCACCGATGGCACCACCCTGCTGGGTGCCGATGACAAAGCCGGCATTGCAGAAATCATTGCCGCCATGGAATATTTACAGGAGCATCCAGAAATTAAACACGGGAAAATCCGGGTGGCTTTCAATCCCGATGAGGAGGTAGGACGCGGTGCCCATCTGTTCGATGTGAAAAAATTCGGTGCCCAATGGGCTTACACGCTGGATGGCGGCCCCGTGGGCGAATTGGAATTTGAAAATTTTAATGCCGCCGGTGCCAAAGTCATTATCAAAGGCGTCAGTGTCCATCCCGGCACCGCCTACCACACCATGGTCAACAGCATGCTCATTGCCGGTGAATTCATGCAATTGCTGCCGGACGACCAAACCCCACAGGAAACCCGAGGATACGAAGGCTTTTTCCACTTATACCAAATGGAAGGCCGCGTGGAAGAAACCATACTTCAGTACATTATACGTGACCACGACAAAAAACTTTTCGAAGAAAAAAAACAATTTTTCATGGAAAAGGCCGAAGCCATCAACAAAAAATACGGGGATGTCCTTACCGTAGAAATGGAAGACCAATACTACAACATGCGCGAAAAAATCGAACCGCAAATGCACATCATCGATATCGCCGAAGAAGCCATGAAAAGTTTGGGGATAAAACCTATTATAAAAGCCATCCGGGGCGGTACCGATGGCGCCCAGCTCTCTTTTAAAGGCCTCCCCTGCCCCAACCTGTTTACGGGCGGACACAATTACCACGGCCGGTTCGAGTACATCCCGGTTGAATCCATGCAAAAAGCAGTGGACACCATCGTAAAAGTGGTTGAACATACTACCCGGAAATACAGTTAGAAAGTGCTTTTGGGGATTAGAACATCAAAAAAGCGGGTAAAATAAACCCGCTTTTTTTGTTCCGGAGAAGTCCTACCGGTTTATTAACGGGCTATCTTTTTGTTATTCTGTAAGAAAGATTTTAAAAAAAAATTTTGCAATTTTTTTTGGAGTATCAAAATATATAATATATTTGCATGTAATCTATATTTAAGTACTCAATGGCCAAAATAATCAAAAAAGTATTTTATTTTTATTACGATGGTTTTCGCAGCATGACGGTAGGAAAAAGGTTGTGGATTATTATCCTCATTAAGCTTTTCATCATTTTTGCCATTTTCAAGCTTTTCTTTTTCCCTGATTTTTTAAAAACCCATTTTAAAACAGACCAGGAACGCAGTAATTATGTGATAGAACAGTTAACCAAATAATATTTTAAACCACTTTTAATTAAATGCTTATGGAACATTTTAATATGGCCCTGGTAGATTGGTCCCGTGCACAATTTGCACTCACGGCATTGTATCACTGGCTGTTTGTCCCGCTGACGCTGGGCACCAGTTTTATCATTGCCATTATGGAGACCATCTACGTAAAAACGGGGAAAGAGATCTGGAAAAGGATCACCCGGTTTTGGATGGTTTTGTTTGCCATCAACTTTGCCATTGGTGTAGCTACGGGTATTATCCTGGAGTTTGAGTTTGGCACCAACTGGTCCAACTACTCATGGTTTGTGGGCGACATTTTCGGAGCGCCGCTGGCCATCGAAGGCATTATGGCCTTTTTTATGGAATCCACCTTTTTTGCCGTTATGTTTTTCGGATGGGACAAGGTGAGCCAGAAATTTCATTTGACCTCCACCTGGCTGGTTGCCATTGGTTCCAACCTGTCGGCCCTGTGGATTTTGGTGGCCAATGCCTGGATGCAAAATCCGGTAGGCATGCATTTCAACCCGCAAACTGCGCGTAATGAAATGGTCAATTTCTGGGCTATCCTGTTCTCACCCACGGCAGTCAACAAATTCCTGCACACCATTTCGTCGGCTTATGTTTTATCGGCCATATTTGTGATTGGGGTGAGCGCCTGGTTTTTGCTGAAAAAACGCAACCTCGCCCTGGCCAAACGGAGCATGGTAGTGGCTGCCACCTTCGGATTGATCATGTCGGTTTTCATGGTCATTACCGGTGACGAATCGGCCCGCCAGGTGTACAATGTCCAACCCATGAAATTTGCGTCCATGGAAGGTTTATACTACGGTGAAAACAATGCGCCCTTAGTGGCCATTGGCTTCTTCGACCGTACGCCGAGCCCCAACAATCCGAAGGCAAAAGAATGGGCGGCCAAAATCGAAATCCCCAATTTACTCTCCTACATGGCCACTTTCAATCCACATGCTTTTGTTCCCGGCATCCACGATCTGGTCCATGGCAACGATGCCCACGGCATCATTTCGTACTACGACAGAATAAAAATGGGGAAACTGGCCATTGCAGCACTCAAAGAGTTCCAGCTGGCCAAAAAAGCCCAACAAGATGCCAAAGCCAAAGC
Organism: uncultured Lentimicrobiaceae bacterium; assembly: GCA_964473895.1. Taxonomy (GTDB): domain Bacteria; phylum Bacteroidota; class Bacteroidia; order Bacteroidales; family F082; genus Sulfidibacterium. The sequence goes on from CAYYRE010000056.1 coordinate 15,651, forward strand.
CGCTTTAAAAACTTTTGAAGCCAATTATAAATATTTCGGTTACGGGTATTACAACGACCCGCACAAACTGATTCCCAACGTTCCGCTGACTTTTTATTCGTTCCATACCATGGTGGGGCTGGGCTTTTGGTTTGTCTTGCTCTTCCTGTTGACACTCATTTACGCCACCAAAGACAAACTACTGCAAAAACGCTGGCTGTTGTACGCAGCTTTGTGGACCATTCCTTTGGCCTGGCTGGCACAGGAAGCCGGCTGGATGGTTGCCGAGTTCGGCCGCCAGCCCTGGGTGGTACAGGATTATATGCCGACGCTTTCGGCCGTTTCCAATATCGACCAAACTTCGGTCATTATCACCTTCTTCCTTTTTGCGGTGGTGTTTACCGTTCTGCTCATTGCCGAACTGAAAATTATGCTTAATCAGATTAAACAACTTAAAGATGGAGGGCAGCAATAATGTTTGAAAATCTCAGTTATCTCGCATTACAGCAATATTGGTGGGCCATCATTGCCCTCCTGGGCGGAATCCTTGTATTCATGTTGTTTGTCCAGGGCGGACAAACCTTGCTGTACACCATTGGCAAAACCGATACGGAAGTTAAAATGCTGGTCAACTCGCTGGGACGTAAATGGGACCTCACCTTTACCTCCCTTGTGGTCTTCGGCGGAGCTGCATTTGCTTCGTTTCCGTTGTTCTACTCCACCAGTTTCGGCGGTGCCTACTGGGTCTGGATGATTATTTTGTTTGCTTTTATCCTGCAAGCCGTATCCTACGAATATCGCACCAAAGCCAACAACCTGCTCGGAACCAAAACTTACGACATCTTTTTGTTTATCAACGGTTTGATCGGTACTGTTTTTCTTGGCACGGCTGTGGCTACCTTCTTTACCGGTTCACTATTTTCGGTAAATGCCATGCACCATTCGTTTTGGCAATCACCCTACAAAGGACTGGAACTGGCGTTGAATTTCGGAAGATACGCTACCTACATCAACCTTTCGCTCGGTTTGGCGGTCTTTTTCCTGTCACGTATCCTCGCTTCGCTCTATTTTATGAACAACATCGATGACGAAACCATCATGGAACGTGCCCGGAAACAGGTTTTGAAAAATGCCATTCCGTTTTTGGTATTCTTCCTCTTTTTCCTGATTAACGTATTGGTAATGAAAGGTTTTAATTATGACCCCAATACCATGATCGTCAACATGGAATCCTACAAATACCTGCACAACCTGTTGGCCATGCCGGTGGTACTTATCCTGCTGCTTGTGGGAGTCGTTTTGGTTTTGTGGGGTATCTACAGGGCTGTTTTTGCCACCGAAAAATGCGGAAAAAAAGGCATCTGGTTTTCGGGTGCCGGTACCATCATCACGGTATTTTCGCTCCTTTTAATGGTCGGTTACAACCACACGGCATTTTACCCCTCTGTCTTCGACTTGCAAAGTTCGCTGACCATTCAAAACGCCTCTTCAAGCCAATACACCCTGACAGCCATGAGTTATGTTTCGCTGATGGTACCGTTGGTAGTGGCTTACATTTGGTTTGCCTGGTCGCAAATGAATAAAAAACCCATCACCAAAAAGGAGATGGAAGAAGACACACATGCCTATTAACCTTAAAAAACAGAAGTTATGTACACAGAAGAAATTATATGGTTTATCGTTTGGCCCGTCCTCATTTGGTTTTCATACAAAATGGTAAGGCTGGCCGTCAAAAAGTTTGAACAA
>CAYYRE010000057.1:0-1393 GCA_964473895.1 uncultured Lentimicrobiaceae bacterium
CTGCCGCCATGGCCGTCGGACGCCGGTGGAAATCGCTGGTCATTCCGGCCATTCTTTGCGGCACATTGGGATATGCCATTGCCACGTTTATTGGTGTAGGCATGGCTTACTGGTTGCATTAATCCTGCAGAGATTGGCAAACCCCATATTGTATTTTTTCTTTCATAAATTGGTATGCAGGGGTGAAAAACCCTTTTGCGTCTATCAGTTCCTCTGCGTTCGGGTAGATTTTTTCCGTTGGTTATAAGCACTGTTTCAGAAAGGGCCATACCATCCGGCAAAATCCAACTACCTGGTTAATAAATCACTACAAATTTAAAACGATTACAAATAAGAGTGATATACAAAAATCAGTAAATTACTTAGAAAAAAAATTCAACGAAAATTGTACTTTCGTGAAAAAATTTAACAATCCTAAAAACTGAAGTTATGGCAAAAATGAAAGGAGCCATTGTGGTGGACATTGAAAAGTGCAAGGGGTGCGGCGTATGTGTCCCGGCTTGCCCTACCGATGTCATTGCCCTGGCCAAGGAAGTAAACGGAAAAGGTTATCATTACGCCTACATGGCCGTACCGGATGCCTGTACCGGCTGTACGAATTGCGCTGTAGTATGCCCTGACGGTGTCATCACTGTTTACCGGATGAAAGTTCAATAGGTTAAAAAAATAAAACAAAAAGATATGGGTGAAATAAAATTAATGAAAGGAAATGAAGCCCTGGCCGAAGCCATCATTCGTGCCGGCACGGATGGTTATTTCGGCTATCCCATTACCCCCCAGTCGGAAGTACTGGAATACCTCATGGCCAACAAGCCGTGGGAAAGAACGGGGATGGTCGTCCTTCAGGCCGAAAGTGAGGTGGCTTCCATCAACATGTTATACGGCGGGGGCGGCACAGGCAAAAAAGTGGTGACTTCCTCTTCCAGTCCGGGCATCAGCCTGATGCAGGAAGGACTTTCATACATTGCCGGTGCCGAGATTCCAATATTAATCGTCAATGTCATGCGCGGTGGTCCTGGTTTGGGTGACATCCAGCCCTCCCAATCCGACTATTTTCAGGCTACCAAAGGCGGTGGACATGGAGATTACCGGCTCATTGTCCTGGCGCCCTCCTCGGTACAGGAGATGTCTGATTTTGTCCCTGTAGCTTACGAACTGGCTTTCAAATACCGCAATCCGGTTATGATCCTGTCGGATGGTGCCATCGGACAAATGATGGAAAAAGTTGAATTTTTCGAGCCCATTCCGCGGCTCACCGACGAGGAAGTAAAAGCCCGCTATCCTTGGGCTACCAACGGCAAACCACAAAACGGAGAACGCAGGATATTGACTTCACTGGACCTCGATCCGCAACGCCTGGAAGACCATAACCACCACCTGCAGGAAAAATACC
>CAYYRE010000057.1:1403-17162 GCA_964473895.1 uncultured Lentimicrobiaceae bacterium
GAAGATGCCGAATACATTATCGTAGCATATGGCACCAGTGCCCGCGTTTCGTTGAAAGCAGTCAAATTACTGCGAGAAAAAGGTATTAAAGCCGGGCTGTTACGCCCCATTACCCTGTGGCCCTTCCCCAAAAAGGAAATCCAACGGTTTGTCGATCGCGGGGTAAAAGGTTTTCTTTCGGTAGAAATGAGCGCCGGTCAAATGGTGGAAGATATCCGGCTGGCGGTTAACGGTAAAGTAAAAGTAGAATTTTTCGGGCGCATTGGCGGAATGATCCATTCGCCGGAAGAGGTTGTTGAAGCCCTCGAACAAAAAATTATAGGAGGTTAAACCATGTCAGACATCACATTATCAGATATTATCAAACCGGAAAACCTGGTGTACGAGAAAACCAAGCTCATGACGGACAAGACGTTGAGTTACTGCCCCGGCTGCGGACATGGCACAACCCACCGTCTCGTCATGGAAGTTGTTGAAGAACTTGGAAAAGAACACGAAACCGTGGGAGTTGCTCCGGTAGGCTGTTCGGTACTGGCTTATGAATTTATGAACGTGGACATGCAGGAAGCAGCCCACGGAAGGGCCCCTGCTTTGGCTACTGCTATCAAACGTTTGTGGCCGAACAACTTAGTGTTCACTTATCAGGGAGACGGCGACCTGGCTGCCATCGGGACAGCCGAAACCATTCACGCCTGTAACCGCGGTGAAAAATTCGTCATCATTTTTATCAACAACGGCATTTACGGCATGACCGGCGGACAAATGGCACCGACCACGCTGGAAGGCATGAAAACATCCACCTCACCTTTTGGCCGCGATGCTGCCTTAATGGGCCATCCGCTCAAAATTACGGAGCTGGTGGCACAACTTCCCGGCACCTATTATGTCACCCGTCAGGCCGTGCACACCCCTTCGGCTGTACGAAAAGCAAAAAGGGCTATTAAAAAAGCTTTCCAGAACCAAGTGGACAACAAACCGGGCCTTTCCTTTGTGGAAATAGTGTCCAACTGCAACTCGGGATGGAAAATGACCCCGGTGGATGCCAACAATTGGATGGAAGAAAATATGTTTCCATTTTATCCTCTGGGCGACATCAAGGTGGATGGCCAGTTAGTAAAATAGGTTTAATTAAAAAAACACGAAAAAATGACTGAAGAAATTATTATAGCCGGCTTTGGGGGACAAGGTGTACTCTCCATGGGAAAAATCCTTGCCTATTCGGGCATCATGCAAGACCAGGAAGTGAGCTGGATGCCTTCCTATGGCCCCGAGATGCGTGGCGGAACGGCCAATGTCACCGTCATCCTCAGCGATGAGCGTATCAGCTCTCCCATTTTGCGCGCCTACGATACGGCCATCATTCTCAACCAGCAGTCCATGGACAAATTTGAACCCACCGTCAAACCCGGCGGGGTACTGCTGTACGATCCCAATGGCATCTTGCACCATCCCACCCGCAAAGACATCAACATTTACCGGGTAGAAGGCGCTAAAAAAGCTGCCGAAATGGGTAATACAAAGATTTTCAATATGATTGTTCTCGGCGCTTATCTGAAGATCAAACCGGTGGTCAACCTGGAAAATGTGATCAAAGGATTAAAAAAATCGCTTCCCGAAAGGCACCACAAACTCATCCCGCTCAACGAAGACGCCATTCGCTTGGGCATGAAAAGTGTGGAAGTGGTACACGAAGTGAAATAATACCCCCCCGAATTAACCTGTATTAAGAAAAAAACCTGCTTTCCGGAGCAGGTTTTTTTGTGCCCCGTAACAACCGGCTACCTCATAATCATAAACCCTTATGGAGCTTTACTATTTTTTATTACTTTTAATTCTCGAAAAACGCTTACAATCATGAGTAACAACAGCACTACACCCCCAATCAACAAACGTTCGCTGATCGCCGGATTTTCAGGCAACATAATGGAATGGTATGATTTTACGGTTTACGGATTTTTTGCCACGGTTATCGGAACACAATTTTTTCCTCAGGAAGACAAAGTGGCCCAGCTGATTTCCACCTTTGGAATTTTTGCCGCCGGGTATCTCATGCGCCCTATTGGAGGAATTATTTTCGGACATATTGGCGACCGGAAAGGCCGAAAAAAAGCCCTTTTGATTTCCATCCTGATGATGGCCATCCCCACTACCCTCATCGGATTTCTTCCAACTCACGCCGAAATAGGATGGTATGCCGCTTTACTTTTGGTGCTATTGAGGCTCTTACAGGGGCTTTCGGTGGGTGGTGAATTTACCGGTTCCATTTCTTTCCTGACCGAAATGGCACCCATAGGTAAACGAGGTTTCTTCGGCAGTTGGACCACGTTCGGGGTTTTTGGCGGAATGCTCATCGGCGCCGGGTTGTCTGCCATCATTACCACTGTTTTTAACCCCCGGCAGGTACAGGAATTCGGCTGGAGAATTCCTTTTCTGTTTGGATCGGTCATCGGTATAGTGGGCCTTATCCTTCGAAAAGACATGAAAAATGATGAAGAACAATTTATACATAAAACTGCTGCCAAGAGAGGGAATAAAATACCGCTTGCCGACTTCTTTGCTCACTATAAAATGCAGGCTTTTAAGATCATAATGCTTAGTTGGGCTTTTGGTGTTTCGGTTTACCTCATTTTTATTTTCCTCCCCTCCTACCTCCATACTTTTTTAAAAATCAAATTGAGTGATGCCCTGTCGGCACATACACTGGCCATCATTTTCCTTATGATACTGATTCCCTTATTCGGTCACCTGAGTGATAAATGGGGCAGAAAACCCGTATTGTTTATTTCTTTAACAGGTTTTGTCCTGTTTAGTTATCCGCTTTTCCACTTGTTTTTTCAACGGACTTTCTCTGCCATTTTAGCCGCCATGTTGGTTTTCGCCCTGTTGGAGGCATTGTTTCAAGCAGTGATACCGGCCATAATGACGGAGGCCTTCCCTACAAAAATCCGCTACACGGGTCTGTCGGTAAGCTATAACATCTCTTTGGCCGTTTTTGGCGGAACCACTCCCATGGTGGCTACCTGGCTGATAAAAGTCAGCGGCGGCAATGTTTGGATGCCCGTTTATTACCTCATAGGCTCAGCCCTCATTGCCATTATCACCTTATTTTTCATGCCTGAAACATATAAAAAAGAACTGGATTAAGATTTTTTTTTACAAATGAAGAAGTTCAAAACCCTCCTTTCAACAGGCCAAAACATCCGGCTACTGATACAATCCGCTTTTTTCATCATCATTTTATGGATGGGATACCGGTTTTACGGTTTTGTACAATATTATACAACAGGGGGAACTGTTCCGGCTGTAACACGGCCGCCGGGCGTGGAAGGATTCCTCCCCATCAGCTCACTCATGGGATTGCGGTATTGGCTGTTTACCGGCGATTTAAACACCGTCCATCCGGCAGGCATCATTTTGTTTGTCACCTTTCTGGCCATGGCCTTTTTCTTAAAAAAAGGGTTTTGCAGTTGGGTCTGTCCCATAGGCTTTCTGTCGGAATATTTATGGAAAGCGGGAAAGAAAATTTTCGGCCGTAACTTTTCGCTCCCCAAAATAATCGATTATCCATTGCGTTCGGTGAAATACCTTATCATGCTCTTTTTTGTGTATGCTGCATTTTCTATGAATGTCAATGACCTGAAAAATTTTATTTACGGTGATTACAACAAAATTGCCGATGTGGAAATGCTTTTGTTTTTCATACAAATGAGTCGTTTAACATTTTACGTCTTGTCAGGACTTGTCATCCTATCCCTTTTCATTCAAAACTTTTGGTGTCGCTACCTATGCCCTTACGGAGCACTTTTGGGAATCATTTCGGTGTTCAGTCCTTTTAAAATCACACGAAATCCCGAAAACTGTACCGGCTGTGCCGACTGTACGGCAGCCTGTCCAGCGCACATCCGGATACACCAGTTGCAACGGATCCGGTCCGACGAGTGTATGGCCTGTATGGCATGTATTGATGCCTGCCCCGAAAATAACACCCTACAATTTCGTCCGGCAAAAAAAACAAAGTTCCATTTACCGGTATGGGGTTATGCCATCCTCCTTGCCGGGCTATTTCTGCTCTTCACCGGCATAGCCCGTATAACAGGCCATTGGAAAAACCAAATCCCGGAAACCGAATACCGTCAGCTTATCCGAAAAGTCTATCAGCAAAAAATTAAACACTAAATTCTTTCCGGTAGAAAAAGCCCGGGGAAGAAATCAGCCTTGCATTGACTAATTGTACAGTTTCCAACTGATACCGAGGTAAAAGCCACCATCAAAACCCGGGTAACCCGGCGAATTATAATAGTGTTTCTGTCCGCTTAAAAATCCCAACAGGTTTTTCCCCTGGAGGAAAAATCGAAAACTCTTGATCTTCATGGTGGCATAGGCATCCACATACAGAAAATCGCCAATTTTTGTCTTGTTTTGCAGATAGAAAGCCCGCAATTCGGGCATGTAAGCATCGGCATAATATTTTGTAAAATAAGAAAGTTGAAAGCCTGTTTGCAAATGGGCGGCCCCTTGAAATATCCACCGTTTAAAGAACATATCCAACTTCCCTGTAAACCGGGGCAGGTGAATAACCGAAGACATGGATGTTTTTTGATAGACTGCACGCAGGTTAATACCGAAAGAATGCAAAGGAATGGTCCCTCCGGCAAAAATCTGGGTCACACTTCCGGGGACTCCCGCCTGGCGGGGATGGACCGAATCATCAAAATAGGTGTAATTTCCCAGTGAACGGAAAGTAACCCCCGCTCTTAACTGTTTGTAGTGATAAGCTCCCGTAAAAGAAAATATCCTTTCCTTTTCCAATGAAAGTTCCCACTGGAAACGGTTGGAGCGATACCTCGAAAAGTACCAGGCAGGCATTTTGTTTTGGAAAAGCACCTGAAAATAAAGCCGACCGATATTTTTTTGTATGGAACCCAAATACTGCAACAACGTGCCCCGAATTTTTAAATCACCACTGTTGTAACCGCCAAGCACCATTTCGGCGGAAGCGTCCAAAAAACTGCGCTGAAAGAGCTTCAGCGATATTCCCCCGAACGGAATCAGTTCGTTGTTGATATGCTTTGCAGAATCATAAGGATATGTTTGCAGAATATGGTCGTAATCGGCACCGAAGTATGCCCGGAAAACCCGGCTCAACTTATCGTTGTTATAGGCCAGGCTCGACCACATAAAACGGTTCCTGATCAATTGCTGGTAAGTCGAATCATAAGTGGCCAGTGTATCGTGCAAAACCGGAAAATCTTTATAAAAAGTGGTATCTGTAACCGGATCATCCGTATATACCATTTGGTTTCGCTGATACAAAAAAGAGTATAACAGGCTGCCCCCGGCCAGCTTCCGCGGGGTGGAATCTTTTCGCATACCGGGTTTCATAAGATTAAAATATTGCTCCACAAAAAATCCCGAAGATTTCAGCCTGTTGCGTGCCGTATTCAAACGCACCGGAATGGCCTGACGGTCTTTTTCAATATCCTTTGAAAAAAGGGAATCATAGAGGATGCCGCCGTTTTCGCGAACAATTATTTTATTATGCAGATAATTGGCCAAAACACCATACCGGTTGTTTTTGGTATGATACCGCGAGGTAAAGTAGACATATTTGTCATCCGAGTTGCTGTTGCGATACCGTCCGGGCGAATTAACCAGATAAAGGTCGGCTCCGAAAGTAAAAGTTTCAGCCATTTTTCTTGTAAACGTTACACCCAGGCTTTGCTCCTTTTTCGGCCCCATGACGTACTGAAGTTCTGTAAAAGGACGCATCAACCGATAATATTTTACTTGTTGATTATAAAGCATATAAGGAGCAAACGACTTGGATTTCAGTTGGTAACCCACATCGGAGGCAGAAGAAAAAACACGGTTATACGAAGCCATCCCCACATTACTCAATGTATTGTACATGCGGTTATGCCGTTCCAGGGGATCATACTGGTGAAAAGCGAGGATGGTGGTATCCACATAATGCAGCCGTCCGGCTTTCAAACTGTCCAGCGAGCCGGTAAAATAATAAACGGAGGTGGTATCTTTTTCAATGACGGTCGAATCCTGCGGCGGGGAATTGTCTGCTTTTTGGGCATTCACCGGAAAAGCGCCGGCGAACAGAGCCATCAGCAAGAAGTACAAAAAAAGAGGAGGCATTTTTCCTTGATCAACAGTCACGTCCGGTGGGTTTAAATTTCAGGTGCAAAATTAGGGAAAAAGGCATTAACAACTGTTTACAAACGCGAAACCCGGCTCAGCAGCCAATGGTCGGCAAGCACCAGGGCAGCCATAGCTTCCACAATGGGAACGGCACGGGGGACAACCGTCACATCGTGCCGGCCTTTGCCTTCCAAAATAATTTTATTTCCTGCGGCATCATACGAAGGCTGCGCTTTCATAAGGGTGGCAATGGGTTTAAAAGCCACTTTAAAATAAATTTCGTTTCCGTTGGAAATACCTCCCTGAACACCGCCCGAACGGTTGGTAGCGGTAGTCAGCTTATCCCCATCTTTCACAAAAAGGTCGTTGTGCTCCGAACCATACATGACGGAAGCGGCAAAACCGGATCCGATTTCAAAACCTTTCACGGCATTGATACTCAACATGGCTTTCCCCAAATCGGCATGCAATTTATCAAACACCGGTTCACCCAGACCCGCCGGCACGTTTTGTACAACACACACAATGGTCCCGCCAAGGGTATCGCCTGAAGCCGCTGTTTTTTCCACCAATGCCATCATTTTTTCGGTGGTTTTCTGATCCGGACAACGCAAGGGTGAATTTTCGGTTTCGCCAAGGTCCAGTGAGTGGTAATCTCCCGGTACTTGCACCTCTCCGATGCTGTGGACATAAGCCGCAACGGAGATTCCGGCATGGCGCAACAACAGTTTGGCAAAAGCACCGGCTGCCACACGGGCAACGGTTTCACGTGCCGAGGAGCGACCGCCCCCCCTGTAATCGCGAAAGCCGTATTTCCGGTCATAGGTAAAATCGGCATGAGAAGGCCGGTAAGTCTCCTTAACGTGCGCATAGTCGGCTGAATGATGGTCTTTGTTCCATACCACAAAGCCAATGGGGGTCCCGGTTGATTTCCCATCAAAAATCCCGGAAAGCACCTCAATCCTGTCGGCTTCTTGTCGCGGAGTAACCCATTTCGACTGCCCCGGACGCCGCCGGTCGAGCTCTTTTTGAATAAAATCAAAATCCACCTCCACGCCCGCAGGATAGCCATCTATCACACCGCCAATGGCTTTCCCGTGCGACTCCCCGAAGCTGGTAAGCCTTAAAATTTTTCCAAAGATATTGCCTGCCATATCCGTTTTATTGTATTAATTTTGTAAAAGTAAAATAAAAATGTTTAAGCATTTTATTTCAACCAAAATCAAAGCCAAAAAGGAATGAAAAGATTTTTCCGTATTTTATTGCCGCTGTCTGCAGTGCTTCTTCTTGGCGCCTGTAATACCGGCAAAAACGCTGATCCCTATTATAAAATCAGCGATGGGTTTAAACAGTATTGTTTATTCCAAACAGGGAGCCATTGGGTTTATCAAAACGATACAACCCTGGCAAAGGACACTCTCACCATAGATGACATGCAATCGTACGTGGCTTTTCACAGTCCGGATAATACGGCAGGCCCCTATAGTTTTGATGTGGTGGACATGGTTTTTGATACCGCCAACAACATGAATATTTTCAAAGGTTCGATAACGGCAGGGAACCCCACCACGGGAACCGGCAGCATGACCGATCTTTACTGGCTCTTTTTTAAGGATGGGAATTATCTTTTGGCATTTGCTCCGGGGTATCCCCAGGGCGAAGAACAACGTCTTGGAAACAATCCCGGATTTTACACCAACATAGCCAAACTACCCGATTTTAATCTCAACGGTAAGAACTATTCGGAGGTGTACCATACCCGTGTCAAAAAAACAGAAGGAACCTCCGACACCGTTACCTATCAGTTTTATTTTGCCCTACACTACGGGCTGATCAAATGGACACGAAGTGTAAAGGGTACCACGGAAAGTTACAGTCTGGCCGGTTCGCAGCTTATCCAAAAATAAAAAATCATATCCTTTTCATTGGCAGGCAAGTTCATTTTTTTCGCATCCGGAACCAATGTGCCATTCGCCAAATGGCACCGAATACCAACAGGAAGAAGGCCACAAACAAAAGGAACCATTTGGTAAAAGTAGCCAGAGCAGCTACCTTCACCACTCCAACAGACATTTGGGGAAATGTTTGTACACTCACCCTCAGCAGAATATTTTCGGCATAATCAAACAAAGCCGCCGCAAAGGGCAGGATGGCCCAAGGCTGCAACCGGGTTTTTTTATAAACCAAAAAAAGCAAACTGCCCAATAAGGTGGAATATATGAGAGGATAAACCATATCCACCCATTGCAATTGCAAATACATATGACGTCCCACCATCCCATATTGTACCAACATGTTCTGCAATTGCCCGTAGGTGTAATACATACGGGCATCGGGAATCCCCTGTCCGCCTGAAAGTGCTGCAATCTTTTCCACGCTGAAAGGGAAAAGACCGTGAAAAGCAAACATTAAAATCAGTTGCAAAACAACTATCAAAAGGAGCCAACCTTTGCGGGATGTCTGAGCAAGGTAAGGAAACAGCAGTTTTTTCATAAGCCCCGTTGTTACAGTTTTTTTGCTAAGATAAAATTTTTTTATCAGCCGAGGTTTTCAGGTCAGTTTCCTTACGGTGGATAGAAAAACAAAGCGGAAAAAAATTATCTTCGCCATACCATGCAAAAAATAGAGAAAAACATTCAGTATTACAAATTCAGCCTTTACGGTTTTTTAAAAAACCTAAGGTTTTACGAAGCTTTTCTCATCCTGTTTTTCCTCGAGAAAGGGGTCGATTACCTGAAAATCGGCATTCTTTATTCGGTCAGGGAAATCACCATCATGCTTTTGGAAGTTCCCAGCGGACTGGTGGCCGATGTTATGGGCAGAAAACGAACCCTGATGGCTTCTTTTTTGGTTTACATCCTTTCGTTCATCACCTTTTATTTTTCACGGCATTACGGTTTGCTGCTTCTCGCCATGGTTTTCTTTGCCGTGGCGGATGCTTTCCGGTCGGGCATCCACAAAGCCATGATCTTCCAATATTTGTCCATGCGGGGGCTACGGAATCAAAAAGCCGATTATTACGGACACACCCGTTCGTGGTCGCAAACAGGTTCAGCCATTGCTTCGCTTACGGCGGCGGCCATGGTATTTTATTCCGGCAGTTACCGTATTGTTTTCGCCTTATCGGTTATCCCCTATCTCCTTGATATGTTGCTGATTTGGAGTTATCCCGATGCATTGAACCACCCTTTATATCAGAAACAAAACACGCCGCTCAAAAAAAGAGCAGGCATGGTATGGCAAGCCATAATCCTGAGCTTGCGCAATTTCAGCGTATTGAAAATACTGACCAGTCTGTCGGCCCACACCGGATTTTACAAAGCCGTAAAAGATTACATTCAGCCGGTCATGGTGAGCCTTGCACTCACTTTCCCTTGGTGGACGCCGTTGGACAAGAAACAAAAAAGTGCTTGGGTTGTCGGAACGGTTTATTTCTTTCTCTATCTGCTGACGGCCTGGAGTTCCCGCTCTTCCGGAAAGTTTTTAAAGCGGTTTCCCCATTTTAGCCGTCCCATGAATTTCACTTTTCTGACGGGTATCTTTTTTGGGGTTTTGGCAGGATTTTTTTATTTATCATCCTTGTATGCCCTTTCACTAATGGCTTTTGTACTGATTATGCTCAACGAAAACCTGCGTAAGCCCATTGGGGTGGCTTTTCTGAACGAAAATTCGGACGATAAAGCAGCGGCTTCCATACTTTCCATTCAATCGCAGGCTCAATCGCTATTGGCGGCAGTCATGGCACTGGTCATTGGGTGGGGGGCACAGTGGGGTGGCCCCGGAATGGGTATCCTTATGGGATCGGGATTACTGCTGCTGCTTGCCCCGCTGAGCTGGTTAAAAAACCGTTGAGGGGCATCGAAGATTATTGTATTTTTATCAAAATTTTACACATGAAGAAACTGGCAATTGCTTTGGGCGGCGGCGGAGCACGCGGTTTGGCCCACATTGGATTTTTACGGGTCATTGAAAAAGAAAAAATACCCTTGGCCCGCATCACAGGTTGCAGCATGGGGGCTATGGTGGGCGGTGCTTATGCCTTGTACCAAAATGCCGATGCAGTGGAAGAGCTGGCGTATCATTTCATTGGACATCCCGATTTTGAAGGATTCAATTTCGATGATTTTGCTGCCATCGACAACAGCGGTGCCGACCTGAAAAGCAAGGCTTATGCTGTTTTGGGACGGATAAAAGTCGGGCTTTCGTTATTTAAAACATTGGCCCGTCCCGGTATTTATGAAGAAGAGCTGGTAGAAAAAATTTATCATCACTATCCCGACCACCCCATTGAAAAGTTACCCATGCATTTTTCGGCCATGACCAGTGACCTGATTACCGGACAAGAGGTACTACTGACCAAAGGCAGTTTGAGGCTTGCTATCCGGGCCAGCTCCTCCATACCGGGATACCTTCCGCCGGTAAAATGGGGAAAATACCTGCTGGTGGATGGCGGGGTGTCCAACCTTGTTCCCACACAATATTTTAAAAAGAAAGAGGACGAGCTGATTATCGGCGTGGATGTCAGTCGCCCTATCCGTACCGGTACCGATTTAAAAAGTGGTGTGGACATTATGCAACGGGCCGAAAATATCCGCGCTTATCATCTGACTCAATTAAAAGTCAGCAATGCCGACAAAGTCATCCGTTGTCCTTTGGGAAATATTTCGTGGGCCGATTTCAAACAGGCCCCCGAGATCATCAAAGCCGGTGAAAAAGCAGCCCACAAACTGCTTCCCTGGTTGGAAAAAAATCTGTAACCTTTTCGGCTAACGCATGTCTTCAAGTTCGTAACCCGGAAACTCTTTCGGGTCGTAGCGGAACGTGTTGGGAGGAAACGCTGCGTTGGCTTTAAAGTTGTAAATATCGTACGTAAACACATTACCATCTTCATCGTACAGCGAAAACCGCTTTACCAGATACCTGGAAGCATCAATGGTAATGGTGACTTTATGAAAAGTAGCTTTCTTTTTGGAAGTGAGCACCAATGTTTTCAGGTTTCCTTTTTTGGAAGTTTTGGTAAATTTCGCTTTATAATCAGCATATTCCTGCAAAATTTTGGTTGGCGAAACATTGGAAGGATCATTGGGATCCAGGGCACTCAACATAACTTCTTTGGAGTCTTTGATAACGGTCCACATATTTTTCCCATCGGAAATAATGACCTGGCCCATGAGTACAATCCGGAATTTATCCCCTTCCACAAAAATCTTTCCCGTTTTCTTTTCGTGAATATTGTTGGCCTGATTATCCATGGAATAAGACAAACCTGCTTCAAAATTTTTATAGGACGACATTTTGTCCAATGTCTTTTTCAACAGTTCCTGTGCACCGTGTTGCGCAAACGCCGTCCCCGAAAAAAGCAGGGCAAACAATAACATCCATTTTATTTTCATATTCATCGTGATTTATTTACATTAAAAATCTTTCGGTATATCCAAATCCTTCAATAATTGTTCCAAAGCCATTTCGTTGGCCACACGCACCTCTCTGGCCTTGCTTCCTTCAAACGGTCCGACGATGCCGGCCGCTTCGAGCTGGTCAATAATTCTTCCCGCCCGATTATATCCCAGTTTCAGTTTTCGTTGCAAAAGCGAAGTGGAGCCCTGCTGGGTCTGTACAATCAAACGGGCCGCATCTTCAAAAAGCGGGTCACGCTCGTTCAAATCCACTTCCCCCACCGGTTCCGATTCTTCATCATAATATTCGGGCAGATGCAATGCATCGGGATAAGCCCGTTGCTGTCCTATAAAATCGGTTACTTTTTCCACCTCATCGGTATCGATAAAAGCACATTGTAACCGGATCAGGTCGTTACCGGTGGAGAGCAACATATCGCCGCGTCCTACCAATTGATCGGCACCTCCGGTATCCAGAATCGTCCGTGAATCGATTTTAGAGATCACACGGTAAGCAATACGCGCCGGAAAATTGGCTTTAATGGTTCCGGTAATGATATTCACCGAAGGCCGTTGGGTGGCTATTATCAGGTGGATACCCACCGCACGGGCCAACTGGGCCAGCCGCATAATGGGGCTTTCCACCTCCTTGCCGGCGGTCATCATCAAATCGGCAAACTCATCGACCACCAACACGATATAAGGCAAAAACCGGTGTCCATGGTTGGGGTTCAGTTTCCGTGCTTTGAATTTGGCATTGTATTCCTTGATATTTCGCACCTGCGCATCTTTCAGCAATTCATAACGGTTATCCATTTCGATCCCCAACGAGTTGAGCGTACGTACCACTTTTCGCGTATCGGTGATAATGGCCTCCTCCGAATCGGGCAGTTTGGCAAGATAATGCCGTTCGATGCGGGAGTAAAGGGTGAGTTCCACCTTTTTGGGATCCACCATCACAAATTTCAATTCGGCAGGATGCTTTTTATACAACAGGGAAGTAATGATGGCGTTCAACCCTACCGATTTCCCTTGTCCGGTGGCACCGGCCATGAGGATATGGGGCATTTTAGCCAAATCCACTACATAACTTTCGTTGGCAATGGTTTTTCCCAAGCCTATGGGAAGCTCCATCCCGGCATGTTGAAATTTTTCCGATTCCAAAATAGAACGCATGGAAACAATGGTGGGATTTTTATTGGGGACTTCAATACCCACGGTACCCTTGCCGGGGATGGGGGCAATAATCCGGATACCCATGGCCGAAAGGCTCAGGGCAATATCATCTTCGAGGTTTCTGATCTTGGATATGCGGATACCCGGGGCCGGGACAATCTCGTAAAGCGTTACGGTAGGTCCAATGGTGGCTTTGATCTTCACAATGGAAATATTGTAATGATCCAACGTATCCACAATCTTTTGTTTGTTGGCCTCCAGCTCTTCACGATCCACTTTAACATCTTCGTCGTACCGTTTGAGCAAATCCAATCCGGGAAATCTGAAATCGGGCAAGTCCAGCGTAGGATCAAACTCGGTATCCAATCCTTTGTGCTCACCGGGAACCACTTTGGCTTTATTTTCTTCCTTTGGCTTTTCAATGGTAAATTCAGGGTCGTTTTCTTTTTTTTCAGAAACGCCCTCCGGTTGCAGTTCTTTCGTTTCCGTATCCGGAGAAACATCCGAAAAATTCGGTAATGGGGTTTCCTGCGGAAGAACGGCAGGCGCATCTTCCGAAACGGTAAATTCCACCGTATTGTATTTGTCTTCGCGGCGCAAATTGCTTTTGATTTCGGATGTTCCCGTAAGCACCTCATCATCGCCTTCATCCGCCTTTTTTTTCCTTTTCCGCCTGAAAGTAAATTTAAAACGGATGATCAAAAGAATGGCAGGAATAAAAATTACCACAAGAATCAAACCCAATAAACCAATGGAAGTGGTCAGCCAGGCATTCAGTTTCAGCCCCAGCAAACCGGCAAAAATATCATCCGGATGATGTGGAAAAAGTAATCCCATAAAAAGCGGAAGCCAGAAAAACCCCATAAGCAGAAGCTGAAAAAGGTTCCAGACCGAAAGCATTTTCACATGAAGCATCAGGCGCAACCCCCACAAAACAAGCAATACGACCAAAAAGTAAGCACCCAGACCAAACGCATTTTGCACCAACCAAAGGGAGAGAAAAGCACCGAGGTTCCCGGTCCAGTTTTTCACTACCGCCACATGGTCATTAATATACGCCCCCAGTCCGAAGGTACGGCTCACCAGGTTATCCGGATTGCTTTGAAACCAGTTCATAAAAAACGAACTGAATGCCAGCAATAAATAAACCGAAACAACAATAAGCGAAAATCCCAGTAAACGCTTGAGCTGAGGATCCATTTTCCATGAAGCGGCGGCTGGCTTTTTTTTAGCTTTTGTTTTCCGACCGGCCTTCTTTCCGGAAGCCGTTTGTTCCGGCTGTTTGAATTTATTTGCTTTCAGCTTGTTGCTTTTCGGTGGCATGAATCATGATTTTGCCACAAAAATACAGTTTCTGCATGAATTTACCACTATTTTTTCAACGGCAACAAAATCAAACCATAGCCTCTTCAAACCCCGTGAAGACTGTTGATTTTCCGTTAAATCTTTGTCTTCTTCCAACGGAACGATTTCAAATAGACAAAAGAGAAAAGACTGAGCAAGGCACCGTACACCCACTCAGCTGTCCAGGCCATGGCCACACTTCCATGCCAATGTTCCACAACCAAATAGGTATAAGTTAAATAAACGGTTAAAACGGTAAGTTCTATGGCAAGGGAGACTTCGGTTTTGCCCGTTCCCGAAACCGCACTAAACAAAATGAACCCGACAGAAAGCAGTAAAGCACCAACACTTACCACATGGAGTACGGGAACGCCCATATCGAGCAGCAAGACATCGTTGGTGTAAATGGAAAGCAGTACTTTGGGAAACATCACCCCGAGGGAAACCATAAACAGCACCCCCGTAAAACAAAGCAGGATAATGCGATAAACAAGCCGCATAACTTCCGAAGAACGGCCGGCACCAATGAGAAAACTGACCAGGGTATTGGCTGCCGTGGCAAATCCCCAAATAGGCATCATCAGCAAAACATAGATACTTCGTGTGATATTGGAAACGGCCAATGCACTTTTCCCGATTTTCTCAACAAACAGAAAGAAAACAAACCATACCGAAAGTGAAACGAACTGTTGCATCATGGTAGGGAAAGAAACCCTCAGGATTCGTTGCATGGTGTTCCACCGCAACGGCCGGAAACGGAATAAAGCAAATTCGGAAAACCGAATATTTATCCCCGTATAAATCATAAAATAAACCAATGCCGTGTATTCGGCTATTACCGAAGCCAGTGCAGCACCGGCAATCCCCATCTGCGGAAAGCCGTATTTACCGAAAATCAACAAATAATCCAGTACAATATTTACCAAAGCCAAAACAATGGTGGTATAGGTTATGACCTTGGTACGTCCCAGTCCGACGTAAAAAGAGCGAAACCCCACATTCATAAAAGCGGCAAAAATGCCAAAAGCCCTGTAATCGAGAAAAGACATGGTACCCACAGCCACTTCATGCGATTTTACACCATAATGCAATATCACTTCCGCACCGAAACGCAGCAGCAAAAAAGCCGCCACGGCAAGTACCATTAAAAACAAAAAAGAATGGTCTACGACACTCCCGATAGCCTTCGGTTTATTTTCGCCGTAACGCCGCGCCACGATAATCTGCTGGCCCATACCAAAGCCCAAGCCCAGCATAAAAACAGCAAGATAAAAAATGCCCCCCAGGGCCCCGGCTCCGAGGGCCACCTCTCCTACCCGGCCCAAAAAAGCGGTATCCGTGAAATTGATGAGGTTTTGCGCCACACTTCCCAAAATAATGGGCCAGGCAATCAACCAAATTCGCCGGTAAGAAATGTCTTTTTGCATGCGAGGCGCAAAAATAAGGGAAATTCATGTGCCTTTTGAATCCTTTTTCCTCCCGGGATTCATTAAAAGAACGGTTTCCTCAGTGTGTAAAAAAGCACCGCAACAAATGCTATGAATCCACTGAATGACAGGAAAACAAAGTAATAAACAAAAAAACTCCTTCTGTGTCAGAAGGAGTTTTGCAAGAATCATCCAATGTTTTCAAAAAACGGCATTTTTTTATTCATCGGCATCCAGAAAACTTTTATCACGGTACCCGGGAAGGT
>CAYYRE010000058.1:0-8968 GCA_964473895.1 uncultured Lentimicrobiaceae bacterium
AAATGAAAATTTAACATTCTTTTGAAGACTTTCTCTGTTTTTGGGGTACTTTTGTAATGATGCATGAAAACAGTATGTGCGGAAAGACTTATGAGCTGTTTTGGAACTCGGTTTTTGTGTAATGAATTGGAACAATATAATATTTTATCTATGAAAAGGATATACTTTCTCGGGTTTTTACTGGCCCTTTCGGGTCTGTGGCTTGTTTCCTGCCAAAACGGTAAAGAACAAAAAAAAGAAACGAATAACGCCGCTTTGAAATACCCCGTGTCCATGCCTTATAACAAGGTGCTGACACCGGCCGGAACGCAGGTTTTTTTCGGCGATTCGGCCCTGGAAAACCATGCTTTGGATGTGGCGCTGTCGCCTGATGGTAAAACCCTTGCCGTAGAAGGACGTTACCGGATCGTTTTTATCCGGACGGACACGAAAAAAATCATTTCGCAGTTGGTTTTGCGCAATAAAACCCGGCGCGGCCGTATTGCCATGAATACCTATTCGGGCATCGTTTGGATGCAGAATGCCGGAAAAGAATACGTTTTGTGGGGCGCCCGCAACGATTTGATGCAGGCCGAGTGGAACGGCAAAAGGGCCGTTTTATCGGCTACTTACCATTTTGCCCCGAAAAAAGGAGTGAAAGCTTCGTTGCCCAACGAAATGGTGGTGCGTCAACAGGGTGATACCCCGGTGGTTTATCTCGTGCTGAACGGGAACGATGAAGTGGTGAAATTAAACCTGAGAACCAATAAAATTATTTGGCAAAAGCCGGTGGGGTTGGCACCGTACGGTATAACGCTGGCCAATGGCAAACTGTATGTTTCCAACTGGTCGGGTTCGGTCCCTTCGGCAGATGACAAGTCCACAGCGGGTATTCCTTGGGAAAAGGCGGTGGTTGACAAGTTCGGAACGGTTGCTTCGGGTTCGGTGAGCGTGCTGGATCCGGCAACGGGGAAAACGCTCAAGGAAGTCAAAACCGGTTTGCACCCCAACAAAGTGGTACACAGTCCGAAAGGAGAGTTTGTCTATGTGGCCAATGGCAACGACGACAATATCAGTGTGATAGATACCCGTAAAGATAAAGTTGTCGAAACTGTTTCTGTCCGGTTGGACCGGAATAAAAATCCCTATTTCGGCGATTCCCCCAACGGACTGGCGCTTTCTCCTGATGGTCGCCGGTTATATGTGGCCAACGGGATGGATAATGCCCTTGCCGTGGTGGAACTCGGTAAAAAAGCGGGTGGTAATGCTGTCCGTAGTCATCTTGCCGGATTTATTCCCACAGCGGCTTATCCCGGAGGGGTGACCTTGTGGAATAATGTGCTCTATGTAGCCGATATCGAAGGCGTGGGCGCCAGGTTGACCGTAAAAAACAAAAACCGGGCTTTCAGGACTTTTATTCCAGTGGATGGAAAACGAATATCCACGGTGGGCGCTTATAATGCGCACCGTATGCTGGCCTGTGTGTCCATTATTCCGGTTCCGGATACGCAACAATTGGCCAAACAAACGGCGCAAGTGAAGAAAAATAACCGGTTGCAACGGCTGGCCCTTTTGGATTTGCTTCCGCGAAAAGATGTTAAACCTGTACCAGTGCCCCGGCGCATTGGCGAACCTTCCGTTTTTAAACATGTTATTTATATCATAAAAGAAAACAGAACGTATGATCAGGTGCTGGGGGATGTGAAAAAAGGGAATGGCGATCCCCATTTGTGTACTTTCGGGAAAAAGATTACACCCAATACGCATCAGTTGGTGAATGACTATGTGTTGCTGGATAATTATGATGCTTCGGGCAAATGTTCGGCCGAGGGACACCTGTGGACGGATGCTTCCATTGTAACCGATTACATTGAAAAAAATGTACGTGCCTGGTTCCGGAGTTATACCCATGTGCTTTATGATGCTATGGCTTATCCCAAAACCGGATTTTTGTGGGATGATGCCCTGGACCATGGCAAAACAGTTCGTATTTACGGGGAAACAGCCATTCCGTATTGGAAAAGCGGGAAGACCTGGCTGGGCGTTTACCGCGATTTTCAAGCCGGCAAGCCTTTTCATTTTGTCAATAAAACAACCATTGCACGGGTGCGCGGTATTTTGTCTCCTACTTATCCGGGATACGACAGCCATAATGTGCCTGACCAGATCCGGGCAAAAGCCTTTATTGATGAGTTGAAGAAATATGAGAAAATGAAAGGGGATGCTTTTCCCGACTTGTGCATAATGGCATTGCCCAATGACCATACGGGCGGAACATCGCCCCAACATCCCACCCCGCGGGCTATGGTGGCAGATAATGATTATGCCCTTGGGCAAATAGTGGAAGCGGTGAGCCATAGCAAGTTTTGGAAAAATACGGTTATTTTTGTGACCGAAGACGATTCACAACATGGGTGGGACCACGTTTCGGCTTACCGGACGGTGGCCATGGTCATTAGCCCTTATACCCGCACCGGAAAAGTGATTTCTACCCACTATAACCAGACCTCTTTGATTCGCACCATTGAGCAGATCCTCGGTTTACCTCCCATGAACATTATGGATGCTTCAGCAAAACCCATGTTCGATCTGTTTTCTTCCAAACCCGATGATACGCCCTACAAAGCGCTGAAAAATAACATCCCACTGGATGAAATGAATCCGCCGCTCTCGGCTTTAAAAGGAGAACAAAAACGGTTTGCCATCGCTTCCATGGAAATGGCAAAACTGGGTATTGATGCCGGGAGTGATGATTTGTTGAACCGGATTATCTGGTCGTCGGTCAAAGGAAAAGCCGCATATCCTGCAAAGTTTGCCGGAAAGGATGATGACGACGATGACTGATTGAGAAAGAAGTTATTCGTGGTAATAAACCCGTTTTACACGTCGCGATATGCGACTCAATACTTCGTACGGAATAGTTTGTGCGGCCGTAGCCAGTTCGGTTACCGTATGTTCGTTGTTGAAAACTATGACGGGATCGCCTTCTTTTACTTCCATACCGGTGACATCAATCATGCACATGTCCATGCAAATGTCGCCCACAATGGGTGCGGCTTGTCCGTGCACCCAAAAAGAGAATTTTCCGTTCCCCAACGAACGGAAAAGTCCATCGGCATAGCCCACCGAAACCGTGGCGATGCGATGGGGTTTTTTGGCAATAAAACGCCGATTATATCCCACCGATTCTCCGGCTTTTATCTCTTTGATTTGGGTGATTTCGGTTCGCAGGCTGGTGACAGGGTGTAAATTTTTTGATATTTCGGGTACCGAAGAAATTCCATACAACCCAATACCCAGCCTTACCATGTCGAATTGTGCCTCCGGAAACCGGAGTATGCCGGCCGAATTGAGCAAATGCATCAAAAACGGTTGGGATAGTCCCTCTTTCAGTTGACCGGCCATTTGGCGAAAGCGGGCAATTTGGTTCTGTGTAAAATCATCCAGTGCAGCTTGGTCGCTGGCTACCAGGTGCGAAAAAACAGATTGTACATCGATGAGCGGATTTTTGTTGATCCGTTGAATCAGTTCGTCCAATTCTTCTTCATGGAATCCCAAACGGTGCATCCCTGTTTCCAGTTTTAAATGGATTTTCACCGGTTTGTTTTGTGGAATCTGGTTGCGGCGGATGGCTTTGTTGAGCAAACGCAGGGCACGGAAACTGAAAATTTCCGGTTCCAATTGATGTTTTATCATTAAGTCAAAAGCATATTCTTCGGGATTCATGACCATAATAGGTAGTTGGATCCCCGCATTGCGCAATTCCACCCCTTCGTCCACATAGGCAACGGCAAGGTAATCCACCTGATGGAATTGAAGGATATTGGCAATTTCAAAACTTCCGCTGCCGTATGAGAAGGCTTTGACCATGGCCATGACTTTGGTTTCAGGTTTTAATTGCGAACGGAAAAAGTTCAGGTTTTCCACCATTGCACTCAAATTAATCTCAAAAACCGTTTCGTGTATCTTTTGTTGTAAAATACGGTTAATGCGTTCAAACTCAAAGATACGGGCTCCTTTAAGTAAAATGGTTTGGTTACGGAAAGAAGCCATGGGAAAGCCGGTAATAAAATCGCGGGTTGTTTGGAAGAAGTCTTTTTCCATACGGAACAATCCTGCATTTCGGGAAATGGCCTCCCCGATGCCGATAATGTGTTGAATGCCTTTTTGTTCCAATAAATCGGATACGCTTCCGTACAGTTCTGCTTCGCTGCGCCCGCTTTGCAGGATATCGGAAAGAATAACTACTTTTTCTTTGTGTTGGTTTTGCTGTGCCATAAAATCCAACGCAATGGACAGGGAGTTCAGGTCCGAATTATAGGCGTCATTGATGATGGTGCAGTTGTTGATCCCTTCCCGTTGTTCTAACCGCATGGCAATAGGGGTGAGGGCGGTCATGCGCCGGCGGATGGTTTCCTGGTCATAGCCGAGGTACAACATGGTTGCCCAGCAGTGGGTGGCATTTTCAACAGAGGCTTTGTCGGCAAAAGGGATGTCAATGGAAACTTCTTTGTCGTTGTATAGTGCGTAAAGGGTTGTTTTTCCTTCTCCGGCCACTTTGTCCTTGATTTGTAAGTCGTTGTCTTTTTCCGAGCCCCACGAAAAAGTATGGATGTTTTGAAGAATACCTGAACGGATAATGATTTCCAACAGCTCTTTTTGGTCTTTGTTGTAGATGAGGGTTTCCACTTTGGTAAAAAGTTTGAGCTTTTCGCCGATTTTCTGTGCTTTATGAATGAACCCTTCGTTATGGGCTTCGCCAATATTGGTAAAAATACCGATGGTGGGCCGGATAATGGGCTGAAGATGATCCATTTCATCGGGGTGGGATATGCCAGCCTCAAAGATCCCCAGTTCATGGCTCCGGTTTATTTGCCAAACCGATAACGGTACCCCGATTTGTGAGTTGTAGCTTTTTGGACTGCGGACGATCTTTTTATCCTCTCCCATGAGTTGAAAGAGCCACTCCTTAACAATGGTTTTGCCATTGCTGCCGGTGATGCCGATGACCGGTATGTCGAAACGGCTGCGATGATAGGCCGTAAGTTGCTGCAATGCTTTCAAAGTGTCGGGAACAATAAAAAAGGAGGCTTTGTCCATTCCTTTGCGGGTCCACTGTTCATCGGAAATGACAAATGCCCGGATGCCCTTTTTGTAAAGTTGCGGAATGTATTTATGTCCATCGTTACGGCTCCCTTTCAGCGCAAAAAACAGGGTATGCTCAGCCCGGATAAATTTCCGGCTGTCGATCAGGATATCATTCACCCGGATGGGCTTTTTACCCTGTGAAATCAGTTTGGCATGAAGTATTTGGGTCAGTTCTTCACCACGGTATGGTTCTCGTTTCATGGGTTGCTTTCGATTGTTGAGACTTTGTGTTTGTAGTACAAAATTGTGTTCTTGTTATTTGATGATAGGGGCATGGACATTTGGTTTCCGGCTTCTGTTCTGATGGTATCTTCGTTTGGGGTGCTGCATTTTCAATTTGTTATTTCCCCACCGTTAACGTTTCCTTTTATTTTTTAGTTTTCTTCGGATAAGGGATTTGCATGCATGGCTTCCCATTTTTGTCGATTTTTATAAATGTCGATGGCAAGGTAAACGGCTTGGCGCATTGAAACGGGAGAAGCTTCGTTTTTTCCTGCAATGTCATAGGCGGTGCCGTGATCGGGAGATGTACGTATCACAGGAAGTCCGGCCGTAAAGTTGACGCCACCATCTTCGGACAGCAACTTAAAAGGAATCAGCCCCTGGTCATGGTACATGGCCAGTACGGCATCGAATTTGGTGTAATTTCCTGAACCGAAAAAGCCATCGGCGGGAAAAGGGCCGAAAGTAAGAAGCCCTTGTTTCTTGGCTTTGATAACAGCGGCTTGGATAATGGTCTCATCTTCGTTCCCTATCAGGCCGTGGTCGCCGGCGTGCGGGTTGAGCCCCAATACGGCGATTTTCGGTTTCTCTATCAGAAAGTCTTTTTTCAATGAATCCCCAAGGATATACAGTTTCGACAGAATACGTTCTTCCGTAATGTTTTCAGCAACTTCTTTGACAGGGAGATGGTTGGTAACCGTTCCTACCTTCAAACGGTCGGAAACCATCAGCATCAGGGTATCCTGAACGCCAAACCGTTGCGTGAGATACTCGGTATGTCCTTGAAAAGGAAAGTCATCCGAATGAATATTGGCCTTATTAATGGGAGCAGTGACCAGGACATCAATATTGTTATCTTTCAGATCTTTAACCGCTGCTTCAAGGGCTTTGAATGCATATTCGCCCGCCAGAGTAGAAGATTTTCCAAATTCTATTTTAATCTCTTCATCGCTCAGGCTCAACACATTCAG
This sequence comes from uncultured Lentimicrobiaceae bacterium, assembly GCA_964473895.1. GTDB lineage: Bacteria > Bacteroidota > Bacteroidia > Bacteroidales > F082 > Sulfidibacterium. The sequence continues at coordinate 6,321 of CAYYRE010000058.1, forward strand.
TTTCCTGTCGGTAATCCTGGCACTGTTTGAAATGATATGATAATTCAAATCCTGGAGACGCAGGCTTTTTTTATGGAAACCCATTACGCGGGGCAGTCCGTAAATAACAGGCGTAAACAGCTCATACAGACGGTTGTCCATGAAAGCTTTAATCATAATTTCATAACTGATGCCGTTGAAATCGCCATGGGTAACGCCCACGCGTACCGGTTTGTTTTTGCCTTTGATTCGTTCCTTTATCATGGTGTTTTATTTGATGACAAAGGTAAAATTTTCTATGGAAGCAACGGGCCGGTATTTAAAATATGTAAGGGATATACGGGAAGTTCAATTGGTTTTAAACCGGTAATTCAGCTTCTTTAATTCCGTGTTGGCCTTTTCTATTTTTCGTTTCAGGTTGGCTTTGTAGGTTTGGAGTTTTTCACGGAGAACGTCCTCTTTGAAGGCCAGCATTTGAGCGGCCAAAATGGCAGCATTCAGGGCATTGTTGATCCCCACGGTAGCCACCGGAATGCCCGGAGGCATTTGTACAATGGATAACAGGGCATCCATGCCATCCAGTGTGGCACTGATGGGAACCCCAATGACCGGCAGTGCGGTTGAAGCGGCAATCACTCCGGGAAGATGGGCGGCCATCCCTGCTCCGGCAATAATGACCTTCAGACCACGGTTTTCGGCACTCTTGGCAAATTCTTCCACCGCTTCGGGCGTACGATGTGCCGAGAGGGCATTCATCTCAAAGGGAATTTCCATTTCATCCAGAAAAAGGGCCGCTTTTTCCATGACTTTCAGGTCGGAGGTGCTGCCCATGATAATGCTCACTAACGGTTTCATGGATACTGTCTTTTTCGCAAAAATAATACTTTTCAGGTGCAAGGGAAGATGTAAAATGTTTTTTCTTTGGCGTTTCTCCCGGGTTGTTTGTCTGTTAATGGCTAAAATGGATTTTGATTTTTTCGTTGAATGTATCGCATGCATGCTTATCTTTGCCGTGAAAGATAAAATGTGAAAGTGAAGCGGTTCCATGTGTGCAGAAATTTTGGAATTACCTTACTTTTAATGAATTGCAAAATTTTAATCACATGAAACACCCATGGCGGTGAACCGGTACACCCGCCTGACCAGGCCAGTCGGGCAGGCCTGTCTGCCTGCGTTAGCCAGGCAAATCCGCCTAAACCCAGTCGGGCAGGCAGAAGAATGATGGTAAACCCACCCCTGCCCCCCAAGGAGGGGAATTTGTTAATACGTTAAAAAAACACACAATATAAAATTATAAACATATGAATAAAAGCTTGTTTGCGCTACTGGGGTTGGTGATTTTGGTTTTTACTTTCTCAGGATGTTCCAAAAAGAATAATCAGTCGGAAAAAGATCATCAATTGATACTCGATTATGTTCAATCGCATAATCTCAACGGAGAATTTACCGATTCGGGATTGTATTATGCCATTGAAGACAGCGGCAACGCGCAGCATCCGACTTTGCAGAATTATCTCAATGTGGATTACAAAGGCTATTTTTTGGATGATAAAGTTTTTGATTCGGGAACAAATGTTGATTTTCCGTTGTCGGGAGTGATTGCCGGTTGGCAGGAAGGGCTGCAGCTGATTGGTGAAGGTGGGAAAATCAAATTGATTGTTCCTTCTGCTTTGGGCTATGGCGACAAACAGTACGGCTCCATTCCCGCCAACTCGGTTTTGGTTTTTGACGTGAAACTGAACCGTATTGTAATCCTTAATTGACCCACGGTGTGCCTTTGACTAAAACGGGTTCCTGTTACCGCTCTCTTATTCTTCCGGTGCCGGAGCGAGTTGTGCCGGTTATTTTTGCATCTTTGTACACATGAAAGTCCAGTTTCGTTTTTACCGGGTTTTGCCTCTTTTGCTGCTGTTTTTGGCATTGGGCGGTGTTTACCGTTGTGCCAATGTTATGGCGCCTACCGGTGGGCCAAAGGACATCACCCCACCAAAAATAGTAGAAGCAGTACCTCCCAACCACAGCACCCATTTTACCGGAACGCAGTTTAGCCTCACTTTTGACGAATATGTGCATTTGGATAAGGTGCAACAGCAATTGCTCATTTCTCCGCCAATGGCTAAACTCCCAGATTTTAAGTTAAAACGGAAAACTTTGATTGTGCGGTTTAAGGAACCGTTGAAACCGCATACGACCTATTCGGTTTTTTTCGGTGATGCCATTCAGGATGTGGATGAAAACAATCCGTTGCACGATTTTACCTATGTGTTTTCTACCGGCAGCACAGTCGATTCCATGAGTTTGCGGGGAAAGGTGTTGCAGGCCAAAAACTTGAAACCTGCCGAGGGGGTTTTCGTTATGTTGTATAAAAACAATAACGACACGATTCCATTGGACAGCCTTCCCCTGCGGGTTAAACCTTATTACCTGAGTAAAACCAACAAACAGGGCGATTTCCAGTTTGCCGGTTTGGCGGATACGGCTTACCTAATGTTTGCCTTAAAAGATGAAAACAATAATATGATTTTTGATCAGCCCGGAGAAGAAATTGCTTTTCTTGATACGCTGGTAAAACCCCAATACCGCCCTGTTCCCCGGATTGATTCTGTTTTACTGGATTCGTTGACGGTGCATATGCCTTCCGATTCGGCGCAAAGGGTAGCCGATTCGTT
>CAYYRE010000058.1:9068-17154 GCA_964473895.1 uncultured Lentimicrobiaceae bacterium
ACGGTGATACCCTGTTGTGGTTCCTGCGCAGGCCGCATCCCGATACACTGGATTTGTTGGTTATGCACCATAATGATACGCTGGGGAATATGGACCTGCGGGTGATCCCCAAACAAAAATTTATCAAAAAGAAAAAACGGAATATTCCGCCGAAAAAAATGTATTTGACCTGGAAAGCAAACCATACCGGCAATATCAAACCGGGCGACCGTCTGATCCTGACTTTTGGACAACCGGTGAAAAAAGTGATTTCCGATTCCATTCTTTTGGTGTTGGGTAAAGACACCCTTTTTTCGCCCCGCTACCGGTTTCTCGACAGTTTACACCGCCGGATGTTTTTTCCGTTTCAAGTCAAAGATGATGCGGGCTATCGCCTTGTACTGCCCGATTCGTCTGTCATCGACTGGAACGGTTTTTTTAATAAAAAGATCAACCTTGTTTTGCATTCGAAACCGCTGAAAGATTACAGCAGCCTGAATGTTTTGCTGAAACCTTCAAAAGCCGGGCACTATATTTTTGAAATTTTGAATGAAAATGAAAAACCGGTGTCTACCCGTTATTTTTCGGGCGATACCACCTTACATTTTCTACGCATCAATCCGGGGAAATATCTGTTTAAAATTATTTTTGACCGGAACGGAAACCGGCAATGGGATCCCGGCAATTACCTGAGGAAACAACTGCCGGAAAAGGTAATCTATTTTAATGGAAAAGTCAGGCTACGGGCCAACTGGGATGTGAACGAAAATTGGGCCTTTTGATTTGAACCATCAGCTCATGATGCAAAAGAGTGGGATGATTGTACGAATAAAAAAGGCCGCCAAACAGAGTCGGCAGCCTTTTTTCTTGTCTTGATTTGATAATTCAACTTATTTGATATCACTGAAATATTTCATGAATTGCATACGTTCGTACGCATCCGGATTTTCAGTGGAAGCCTGGCTGAGTTTGCCACGCACCTGATCAATATAGTTGAATCCTTTGCTTTCCATCCAGTCGTTTACAAATTTCAGGACATCCAGGATATAGCTTGCCCCGTGTTTGTAAATGGCTGAGGTAAGCTGTGTTACGGTGGCGCCTGCCAACAGTTGTTTCACAACGGCTTCGCCATCATGAATTCCCGTAGAGGCAGCCAGGCTCAGGTTAACCCGCTTGGCCAAAATGGCAATCCAGCGTAACGAATTGGCCATATCCGATGCGTGACTCAAAACATCACCGTGGGTTACTTTCAGGTTTTGGATGTCGATGTCAGGCGTTGAAAAACGGTTGAACAGTACCACACCATCGGCTCCGTAAGTTTCCAGGTTTTTGACCACTTTGCCGAGATTGGAGAAATAAGGGCTTATTTTTACGGAAACCGGAATGTTTACCTGGCTTTTCACTTTTTTCAGAATGTCGTAATAAGCCTGTTCATTTTCTTCGCAGCTTTTATCGAGATTAAACGGCATGACGAAAATATTCAGTTCCAGGGCGTCGGCGCCGGCTTCTTCGATACGTTTGGCAAACGAAGTCCATTCGTGAGCCGTAATGGCATTGATGCTGGCAATGAGCGGAACACTGATTTTGCTTTTGGCTTCTTTGATCAGGGAAAGGTAGTTTCCCAGTTCTTTTTCGCGAATGTGCACATCGATATAATCGAGGGTTTCCGACAATTCGGTGTACATCATATCGTGTTCTTCCGCCTGTTTGCGGCTGTAATCGGCCTGGAGCAGTATCTGTTCTTCAAAAATGGATTTCAGGACAATGGCGCCTGCTCCGTTTTTGTCGAGTTCTACAATTTCCTTCAAGGAGTTGGTCAATCCGGAGCTTCCGATCACAATGGGGTTGCGAAGGGTCAGTCCGAGATATTTTGTGCTGAGGTCTGCCATGATATAAATGTTTTTTTGTTTTTATGATTTAAAAGTAAATAAAAATCCGGAAAAGCCGGTTTTCAGGCCGGCTTTTCCGTAAAGTATTAATTGGCTTTAACCTTTTCCTGGATATATTTATGGATACCGGCAGCAGCTTTACGGCCGTCGCCCATGGCCAGGATAACCGTGGCACCGCCACGAACGATATCACCACCGGCAAAAATATCGGGAATGGAGCTTTGCATGGTTTCTTTATCCACCACAATGGTTCCCCAATCGGTCATTTTCAGGTCTTTCAGGCTGCTGGGAACAATGGGGTTAGGCGAAACGCCCACGGCTACCACTACAAGGTCCACATCGATGTCATATTCGGAACCTTCGATGGGAATGGGTCTTCTGCGGCCCGAAGCATCCGGTTCGCCCAATTCCATTTTCTGTACCCGCATTTTGTTGACACGACCGTTTTCATCGGCAAAATATTCCACAGGGTTGTGCAGGTTCAGAAATTCGATTTCTTCATCCATGGCGTGGTGGACTTCTTCGAGACGGGCGGGCATTTCCTCGCGCGAACGGCGGTAAACAATCATGGCGCGTTCGGCACCAAGACGTTTGGCGGTACGCACGGAATCCATGGCGGTGTTTCCACCTCCGACAACGGCCACGTTTTTACCGAATAACACCGGCGTGTCGTAATCGTCGTGGGCTGCTTTCATTAAGTTCACACGTGTGAGGTATTCGTTGGAGGAGAAAATTCCGTTGTAGTTTTCACCGGGAATGTTCATAAATCTCGGTAATCCGGCGCCGCTGCCTACAAAGAAAGCTTTGTAACCTTGTGCACGCAAATCTTCGAATGAAGCGGTTTTGCCTACGATGAAGTCGGTACGGAATTTCACGCCCATTTTGCGCATGTTTTCGATTTCCACATCCACAATGTCGTTGGGCAAACGAAATTCGGGAATTCCGTATTTCAGTACGCCGCCGATTTCATGGAGTGCTTCAAAAACAGTTACATCATAACCGAATTTGGCCAGGTCGCCGGCAGCAGCCAGTCCGGAGGGACCCGAACCGATGACGGCTACTTTGATGCCGTTGGGCTCAGCTACATCGGGAATATTCATTTTGCCGCTGTTTCTTTCATAGTCGGCGGCAAAGCGTTCGAGGTGACCAATGGCAATGGGTGGTTTGTGTAATTTTTGTGTATAAAAGCAATTCAGTTCACACTGTTTTTCCTGGGGACATACCCTCCCGCAAACAGCCGGCAGGGCATTGGTTTCCTTAATGGCCGCTGCAGCGCCAAGAAAATCTTTGCTTTCGATTTTTTTAATGAATTTGGGAATGTTGATGCCTACCGGACAGCCAATGGTACAGGTGGGCTCAGGGCAGTCGAGGCAGCGGTGTGCTTCGGCAACAGCCATTTCTTCCGTGACCCCGAGGTTGACTTCAATAATATTTTTATTTCTGACGTGCGGATCCTGTTCGGGCATTTTTACACGCTCGAGGCTTGTGCGTTCTTTGGCTTTCATGGCTTTGCGCAATTCGGCACGCCATGCTTCCGAACGTCCTTCTCTAATATATTCAGCTATGTTTTCCATTACGATACGGTTTCAACGGTTTTTAAATATTTTTCGTAAGCTTCGTGTTCTTGTGTTTTGTAAGCGCCCATACGCATCATCATTTCGTCCCAGTTTACCTGGAAAGCATCGAATTCAGGACCATCCACACAAACAAATTTGGTTTTGCCACCAATGGAAACACGACAGGCACCGCACATACCGGTACCATCCACCATAATGGTGTTGAGGCTGACATCGGTGGGAATGTTGTATTTTTTGGTGGTCAGGCTCCCGAATTTCATCATAATGGCGGGGCCGATCACAAAAGCTTTGTTCACTTTTTCACGCTGAATCACTTCTTCCATACCGGCGGTGACCAGTCCTTTTTTTCCGTAGGAACCGTCATCGGTCATAATAACCACGTCATCAGAATATTTTCTCACTTCGTCTTCGAGAATGATGAGCTCTTTGGTACGTCCGGCCAAAACGGAAATCACTTTGTTCCCGGCCTCATGCAAAGCTTTTATGATGGGTAACATGGGGGCAACGCCCACACCGCCGCCGGCACACAATACGGTACCGAATTTTTCGATATGGGTGGCGTGTCCCAACGGGCCCACGACATCCAGAATTTCTTCACCCGCTTTTTTTGCCAGCAGCTTGGCGGAGGTTACACCCACTTTTTGGACTACCAGTGTAATGGTCCCTTTTTCAGGATCGCCATCGGCAATGGTCAGCGGTATCCTTTCTCCCTTTTCATCAAGCCGGATGATTACAAAATGGCCGGCTTTTCGGGATTTGGCAATATCAGGAGCTTCCAAAACGATTTTGGCTACGTTTTCCGAGAAAAACTCCATGGAAATGATTTTGTTCATGATATCTTAATTAGTTCATTAGTAATCTGATTATGAGGCGCAAATTTAGAAAAATTGATTGCGTAGAATGATTATATATTGTTTGTTTTTAACAATTTCCAGAAAATCTGTAATTTAGGGAATCAATTTATATTCAGTCTAATCGAATATGTTTGAGGGGGATAATCGGTGATGCTGTCTTGATGGGATATTTGTTTTGACTATGGGCGGGCCGGCCCGCAGGGCTTTCACGGGCTGTCCGCTTTAGTCGGGCGCCGGCAAGCCGTGTCGGCTAAGCGTTTTCAGGGGCTTCCGTTGGTCGCCCTGCCCTCGCCAGCCTCCATCTGGCTTGCCGGCGCCCTCGCTGCCACTGCCATCTTCCAAAGGAACTCCTACGGAGCCTGCCGCAGAAAATCGGTCCATTTAACACCTTCTACCGGTGAATGACATAAATGCGGTTTTTGCCGTCCATTTTTACTTGTAAAGGTTCCGGAAAACGGACATGTCGAAAAAAGTTGCCTTCCGCTATTACCTGTTGTTCTTCCAGCATGTGATAGCTCAAAATATTTTCTTTTGTGTCGTGTTGGATGGTGAAATAGCCTACATTCATACTGGTGACATTTTGAAAAAAGTGTGATCCCGAAGAGGCATCCAACGGAAAGTTGAGTAAACTGGTTTCTACCACCACACGGGCATTGGATATTTGTGCCCAGCGTACCGGAATGCCGATCCATTTGTCGCGGGTTCCCCACCGTCCCGGGCCAATGAGGATATACTGGCGGTTTTTGCTTACCATTTTCCGGTTAAAGGCATCGGCTTCCATCGCCATTTCTTCCGTTTTCGATTTGTCGAACTTCTCGGGTGGGATATAAATCACATCCTGCAAGGTGTCCACCAACCCGTTGCCCATTCCCTTTTTGGTAAACAGCAGGATGTCCCGGGGTGGTATCTTTTCCATATCTGCTTCAAAATCCATGTTCTGAGATATGAGAGGCTTAATTTGCAAGATGTAAAAAGTGGCCTTCCCTTCCTTGTCGCGGTTTAAATCCACCGCATATTCCATTTCAACGGCAGTCCCCATGGCCTCTTTGCCCAGTTCGAGCAATACGCTTAGCGTCTTGGCCAGCGGAATATAATTGTATTTCAGAATATTGGCAAAATTTACAATACGTGGTCCCGGTTTGGTCAGACCCGGATAGATGGTGTCGTTGTCGGGGTTGTATACCGAAGCGCAATGTTTTAATGTACCTTGTTTTTCGGCTACGCTAATGTCCACGAAAGTCAAACCGGCATCTTCTCCTTCCATGAGGTCCAGGTCTTTTTTGTTAAGGTCAACGGCGTAAAAGTTTACCTGTGAACTTTTGAACTGGTCTTTGGGCGAATTAATTTCGACCCCGGGGTATTTAGGCGAAAAGCGGTAGGCCCGGTTTCCTTCCACCACATATTTTCCCAGACCCACGGCAGCAATGGCAAATCCTTCTTCGGGTTTCATATGGGCAAAAGGATAATAATTGTACGATTGGGCTACTCCGCTGATGTGTGGATAGAAAAGGTTGTCGTAGCGGTGGCCTACCACTTCTTCAATGACCACTGCCATACGCTCATCTTCCAGCTTGTAGTTGATGGCTTTTACGTAATCTTTCGAAACGGTGGAATAAAGTGAGGCGTAAACCAGTTTAACGGCATCGCACAGTTGTTTATGGCGTACCAAAAAGTCTTCATGGCTGTTGGGCAAAATGTATGTTTCGAAAATACCGGCAAAAGGCAAGGTAAGCGAATCTTCAAAAAGGCTTGACGAGCGGACGGCAATGGGGTTTTTGATGTGTCGTAAAATAGCTGCCAGTTTTTCCGACAACGCTTCCGACAAATCGGTGGATAAAAAAGCCTCTTTTATTTTTCGGGTATCTTTTTCAAACAAGGCCATCTTGTTCAGCTGATGCTTATTGATAAAGCCTTCAAACTCTTTGGTGCCTATGATAAAGGTGAGCGGTGTTTTAATATGGATATCGGTAACATAGCGCGAAAAATTGAAATTGTGTATCAGGGCATTGATAAATGCCAGCCCTCTGCCTTTTCCGCCCAGTGAGCCATCGGAAAGGGTGTAAAGGTTTTCGGGGTTTATAGCTGTTGCCGGTTCAAAAGGGATCAGATTGCCTGTTTCCGCTTCATCGCGATGTTCGCGGATCATTTTTATCAGGGCTTCGCGTAAAGCCTGTACACTTTGGTAATCGGATACCTTTTTGGGATTGATAAAGTTGGCTGCTTTGATTTCCTGACGGGCCATCAGCCACATGGAAAAGTGGTTTCTACTGGCGTGGAAAAGCAGTGAATCGTCAGGTATTTTGTGCAGTTGTTCTTCAAACTCCCGGATGTTTGCCGCTCTGGCAATGGCATTGCCTTTACTGTCTTTAAAAACAAAATCTCCAAAGCCGAGATAATTGGTTATGAAATCCTGAAAATCTTCGTAAAGGGTTTCCGAGTTTTTGTCGATGAACAGGGAATGGTATTTCTTGGCCACCTCGGCGTATGACGGGTCGGCCGATTGCATGATGACCGGCAGGTTTTTCAGCTCTTTGCGGGCATAGGCCAGCAATTCAACCCCGGCATTGTCGTTAATTTTTCCGTGACGTTCGTATTTTACATCGGTGATCAGACACAGCAGGTAGTCTTTGTATTTGTCGATGATGTCCACAGCTTGTTCAAACGAGGGGGCAAACAGGATTTTCGGACGGGCACGCATGCGCAAGACTTTATACAAAGCATCGGTGCTTACATCATCAATGATCCGTTTGGTTTGTTCCATCAAAACACGGTACAAAAAAGAAAGGTACCGGGAAGAGTAAACCGGTGAGTCTTCGGCCAAAAGGATGACCCTTACTTTTCCGCGTCGGGTGTCGTTTTCCACATTCATTTGGTCTTCCAGCAACTTAATCATGGAAAAAAATATGTTGCTGTCGCCGTTCCAGGCAAAAATCCGGTCGATATACCGTAATTTGGTTTGCTCGCTTTTAAAATATTCCACATCGCTGTTGTTGTTCAGCAACAGGAAAATGGGAATGTACGGATATTTTTCTTTGATACGCCGGCTGGCATCCAACGGCGTTTTTTTATCCACGCCTACCATGTAAATAATCTGGTCAAAATGGCGCCTTTTCAATAGGTCGAAGGCTTGTTCCACCGTTGAGGCGCCGGTAATCCGGGGAATGGACGTGAGGTTGAGCTGACCGTATTGCCCCAGCATATGTTCCGAAAAACGGCCTTCACGTTCAATGGCATAGGCATCGTAAAGACTGGAAATGAGCAGAATCTCTTTAACTTTAAAAGGCATAAGGTCGTGGTAAACATCGCGTGTGTGGGTGTTTTTGTTCAGAAATCGCTGTAAAAAGCGGCTGCTGATAATGCCTTTCCGGGCTTCTTCTTTTTCGTGTTGCTCGTGATCGTGGTTTTCCGGGCGCTGTAACCGTTCTTGTTTGTTTAAGTAACGTCTGATGATATTGGTCAGACTATTTAAAAAATATTCCTGGTTTTTTCGTAGGTTTTCGTCCTGACTGTCTTCCAGATGGGTGCAAAAATGAATGGAACATTTTTTACCCGAATGGGTAAAAAAGAACTTGTCGTCACAAATCACTTTCTCCGTTTCGTTGTTTTTGCCTTTGATGCTGAACTCCCTGCCATCGTATGTAATCCTGAAAAAGTCAAAATGAGCCAGCTGGGCTTGTTCCGAAAGGATTTCCACCACATGTTCCAAGGTGCTTTCCACATTCCTGTTTTGGCGGATGATGTGATTAATCTTGTTCATAACCTCCAGCAGGTTCATGTAGCGAAGTGT
>CAYYRE010000059.1:0-17151 GCA_964473895.1 uncultured Lentimicrobiaceae bacterium
TATCTAAGTAGATCATCGTAAATTAAGAGATCGCTTCGTCGTACCTCCTCGCGATGGGGACGTATTTTTTATAATTGTCGTAAGTTATTATACAACAATTTGGGACCATTTTCCCAAAGTTTATTCTCTACATACGTAGAGTTTAGTTACGGATAATCAAAATCATAACCTAACTTTTCGCGTCATGGCGATGAGTTTCATGGGCTTGTGGGCAGGACGAAGAAGCCATCTCCTAATGGATAAAAAGAAGCAATTTATTTAAATGGTTTTGCTTTGATTTTTACAAAGAAATATCTTCCCAGCACCCCAAAATAAAATTTAGCCAATGACTTCGTTTTAAAACAATGTTCCGGATTAAAAACCGAATTCCAAATCCAGTTTGTCTTTCATCTGCCGCAAGGCGGGATAATCTTTGGTTAGCTTTTCAAAACGTTCGCGGTCGGTATAGGCTTCCGTGGCCTGTGTTTGTGTGTCCACAATAGCTTTCAGGGTAATTTGGTTGTTGTTCAGTTCTTTTTTCAGGTAATCCAACAAAACGTTTACGTTCAGCTTATCCTCCTTGATGACAATGTTGGGAACATGGTATTCGATCTGAAAATTCTCTTTGAGCAAGGGCTTTGCTTTGGACAGGGTAAAAGCAAAACTGGGCGAACGCGATTTGTAATTTTCCACAAAACCAAGCCATGTTTCTTCCAGCTTTTCCTGACTAAAAGGTGTGGTAATGACCGGTTCCGGTTCGCTGTTGTTTTCCGGCTTTTTTGCTTTCAGGGCATTGAGGGCCCCGTTTATGGAAATGTTGCGGATGCCGTGCTTTTGTCCGTTTCCAGGTCGCGTAGTGGCTGTTTTTACTTTGCGGGGAGAAGGTTTTTGTGTGGAAACCGTTGCCGGTGCAGCCGGTGCTTCAGGCTTATTTTCCGGTTGGGTTTCCGGTTTTTCCGGGACAGAGGAAGGTTGTGATTTGGGCAGTGAGGACAAGGACGGCCCTTTTTGGGGGATGGGCCGGGTTTTTGTGTCCGCCGGTTTCTGTGCCGGCGTGAACGGTGCGGGTTCTTTTTTCTTTTCTGTTTTGATGGATGCTCCGGCGGGTTGGCTTGGCTGAGGGCTGTTTGTTGCTTGTTTTGTTCCGGGTTTTGTTTTTGCGGATGCCTGGTAATTTACCGGTGGCTCGGATGATTTTGTCGATAAAACGCCGTCATCCTGCGTAGGTTGCCCCTTGGAGAGCGTGCTGAGCCGCGTAAGGGCAATTTCCACGTGCAGCCGTTTGTTGTTGCTGGACTTGTAATTCAAATCATATTCATTGCAAATCTGCAGGGCCTCAAAAATCAGGGCGGTACTGCATTGGGCTGCCTGTTGCTGATAACGTGTTTTTAATGTTTGACTTACCTGTAAAAGTCCTGTTGTCCTTGGGTTTTTGGCTACTAAAAGTTGCCTGAAATGTTCGTTGAGGCCGCTGAGGAAATCCTGTCCGTCAAATCCGTTGAGTAATATTTCGTCAAAAATCAAAAGCAAAGTGGTGAAATCACCATGGAGTATGGCATCGGTTACCCGGAAATAATAATCGTAGTCAAGGATGTTGAGGTTCTCAATCACATCCTTGTAAGTAATCTTTTTTCCGCTGTAACTCACAATCTGGTCAAAGGTGGAAAGGGCATCCCGCAAGGCGCCATCCACTTTTTGGGCAATGATGTGCAAGGCTTCTTCTTCCGCATCAATTCCTTCGTTTTTTGCGACGTAGGCAAGGTGTTTGGCGATATCGTCCACCTGAATACGCCGGAAATCGAAAATCTGGCAACGTGAAAGAATGGTGGGGATGATTTTGTGTTTTTCGGTGGTGGCCAAAATAAATTTGGCATAAGCCGGCGGCTCTTCCAGTGTTTTTAAAAAGGCATTGAAAGCCGCTGTGGAAAGCATGTGTACTTCGTCGATGATATAGACTTTGTATTTGCCGGCTTGTGGCGGGATGCGCACTTGGTTGACCAAAGCCCTTATGTCATCTACCGAGTTGTTGGAAGCGGCATCCAGTTCGTGGATGTTGAACGAAGCATTTTCATTAAAAGCTTTACACGAAGCACAGGCGTTGCAGGGTTCTCCATCGGGAGTGGGGTTGAGGCAGTTAATGGTCTTGGCCATGATGCGTGCACAGGTGGTTTTACCTACGCCCCGCGGGCCAGTAAAGAGAAAAGCTTGTGCCAGATGACCGGTGACAATGGCGTTTTTCAGGGTGGAGGTAATGGCTTCCTGCCCCACCACTTCCGAAAATGTGGAAGGCCTGTATTTTCTGGCCGAAACGATATAGTTATCCATGCAGCAAATTTTGAGCATCAAAAGTAAAAAATAATGGCGTGTTCAGCGGACATATTTTGTTCTTTTTGGGGTGTTCTCTTTTTCCGCTACGGTGGAAAGAGGCGTTTTTTCAAACAGGACAAAAAAAATCCGGATACTGCAGAGTACCCGGATCAGAGTAAATATTTATCTTTTGACCGGCTTAAGCCAGTTTGCTGACATGTTTGGATATTTTCGACTTTAAGTTTGCCGCTTTGTTTTTATGAATAATATTTCTCTTTGCCAGTTTATCAATCATTGCATACAGCTTAGGCATTCGTTCAATGGCCTCTTTGTGGTCGGTCAATGCCCTGAATTTTCTCACTGCATTTCGTACTGTTTTGGCATAGTAACGGTTATGAATCCTTCTCTTTTCGTTTTGCCTGATTCTTTTAAGCGCTGATTTGTGATTAGCCATAATTCTTATTCTTGTTTTTATAATTCCTTTTGGGGCTGCAAAATTAAATAAACTTTTTATATAAAAAAGAGTTTCTTCTTTTTTTTCAAATTTATTGCTTGTCGAGGGTTCCCGAAAGGATGGGTTCATCGTGCATCTCTATACCATCAAGGGTTACGGTATAAAACCGGTTGTGTTCCAGTCCTTTTTGCCGGATAATCACCGGTATGTAATGTTCGCCGTATCCCGTGGCAAAACCGTTCTCGTCGAACTGTTCAACCAATACGGTTTGTTTTTTGCCGATAAACGACTGGCGATAATTTAGTTTCATTTCATCCGAAAGCCGGCGGATGATCTCTGACCGGCGGGTTTTTTCTTTTTCAGGTATTTGTTCGGGCATGCGGGCAGCCCGTGTTCCCTGCCGGACGCTGTATTTAAAGGTGTGGATATGTCCGAATTGCAAACGACGGGCCATGGCTACGCTTTCCTGAAAATCGGCTTCGGTTTCTCCGGGGAACCCCACAATAATATCGGTGGTCAGGTTAAAATCGGGATAGCGCCGGCGCAAGGTGCCGGCCAGCTCTTCAAACAACCGTGCTGTGTACATCCGCCGCATTTTCAATAAGATATCTTCGGAACCGCTTTGCAGGCAAAGATGCAAATGGGGGGTGAGTTTGGGATGCTCGAAAAGCCGGAAAAAAGTTTCGGTAAAACCATCGGGTTCCATGGACGAAATGCGTAACCGGAAATCACCGGGAATTTCCAGAATGCGTTCCACCAGTTTCTCAAAGTCGGTATCTCCGTCATGGTAGCGTCCGATATTTACTCCGGTGAGCACCACTTCTTTATATCCGAAACCTACTACCTGCCGGATATTTTCGTACACTTCTTCTGCCGGCCTGCTGACGGCTCTGCCACGCACTTTCGGAATGATACAAAAAGTACAGAAATTGTTACAACCGTCCTGTATCTTGATGAGGCTGCGGGTATGCAGTGTGGTATCGGCAGGGGCATAGCCGAAAAGGTCTTTTTCAAACCGGTCGGGGGCGGTTACTTCGCCGCCAAACCATCCCTCTACCAGAGAAGGAATGGCTGTTTTATGGTCGTTATCCACCACAAAATCCACCTTGCCGCTATTTTCCAGTTCCGTTTTGTAATGCGTGGCCATGCAACCGGTGACAATTTTCAATGCCCCCGGGTGCAGGCGTTTTACCTGGTTCATGACCTGTTTCGATTTATGGTCGCTTTGGTGGGTTACCGTACAGGTATTCACCACATAAACATCCGCCTCTTGGCCGAAATCCACCACCTCGTAATCCATTTTTGAAAATTCGGATACCAACGCATCGGTTTCAAAAAGATTCAGGCGGCAACCTAAGGTTTTAAATGCTATTTTTTTTGTCATTTGTTTCAAACATTTACCGTTTGTTCCACTGGGGTGGCTACCAGTTCTCCTTCGGTGGAAAAAGGGGCTGCACTGTGAATTTTCACTTTCACAAACTGTCCGATGAGGCTTGGGTCGTTGGAGGCAAAACGAACAATGATCTTTCCCTCGGTGAGCGCCGACAGGAAACCTTTTTTCCGGTCACGCCCGCGGACCAATACGGTCATGGTTTTGCCGATAAGGCTTTTGTTGTAGGCCAGCGAATGTTTCATCAACTCCTCGGTGAGCATGTGGTAACGGGCTTTTTTGACTTCTTTGGGAATGTCGTCCGCCCAGCGTGCACTGGCTGCTCCCGGTCGTGGCGAATACTGCGCAATGTAGGCCATGTTGTATTTGAACTCTTCCATGGCCTTGCGTGTATTTTCAATTTGTTCTTCCGTTTCGCCCGTAAATCCTACAATGATGTCCGTAAATAAGGTGGCTTCGGGCAACAGCCGGCGTATGGTTTGTACGATATGCCGGTATTTTTCCACCGTGTGCTTGCGGTTCATCCGAACCAACATGGCATCATCGCCCGACTGGATCGGCAGATGGATCTGTTTGGCCAGACAAGGATATTGGGCAATCACCTCGATCACTTCATCGGTCATGTCACGCGGGTGGGGCGAGGTGAAATAGACCCAGAATTTTTCTTTACGGCTGTTGCCGAATTCGCCAATCATACGGAGTAACCCGGCAAAAGAAACTTCTTTCCCTTTTTTGTCCAGTCCGTAAGAATTTACATTTTGGCCCAGCAGTGTGATACTTTTGTATCCTTTCTCCACCAGGTCACGCAATTCGTTCATGATTTCGCCCGAAGGGCGCGATACTTCCCTGCCACGGGTGTAGGGAACGGCACAGTAAGTGCAAAATTTATTGCATCCGTTTTGAATGGGGATAAAAGCTTCCCATCCTGAACCGTATTTGGGGGTAATATGCCAAAATTCTTCAATCCCTTTTTCGGGATGGCCCGTTTTCTCCTCCTTTTGGGGTAGGCTGGCGGGCGTCAGCCGGAAGGCTGCTTCGTTACGGCTGGCTTTTGCCGGAGGTTCCATCTCGCGAAGACCCCGGTCCAAAGACTGCAACCCGGCAGGGGTCACCATACCGTACTGGTTGATCATTTCCGGAAATGAGGGGAGTTCGTTCATGCTAAAAACAAAATCGAACTGTTTCAGAAACTTCTCACGATCGGCCGGTAACACGCAGCCGGTAACAAACGTGATCAGGTTTTTTTTGTTTTTCCATTTATTCCATTTCTGAATGCGCGAATAAACTTTGTCAATGGCTTTCTGGCGTACCGAGCAGGCAATAACACCCAACAAACTGGCCTCCTCCTCGATGTCGGTGGGTTCAAAACCCATTTCATCGAGTACTTTTTGAACCCGTTCGCCATCCGAAATGTTCATTTGGCATCCCAGCTGTACAATGTGATATTTCATTTCCGGCGTTTATACATTTTAAAAATAGACTTCCGCATGCAAATGGTCGTTGGCTACTCCTTTTTTCTCCAGTAAATCCATGGCCTCACGAATCATCTCGAAGTTACCGCAAAGGTAGCAGTGTGTATTGGGATCTATGCTGTTTTTACGGATATAATCCGTCACGCGGCCTTGAAAATCGCCCGATGCGTCCCGGGTAGTACAGGCTACATATCGTTGGGTGTCGTAATCTTCCCTGTCATAAGCTTCAGTGGCATAACGGATACCGTGCAACAGGAGGTAGTCCAGCCGGGGTAAACTTTTTACCATGCTGTGAAAAGGGGAAATCCCGGTACCGGTGGCAATAAATAAAAACTTGTTACCGGTGGTAAGAAATGATTCTTCGATGGTAAAAAACCCCAATGGGCCTTGGACTTCGAGCATGTCTCCCGGTCGTGTGTTTTTCAGGGTTTTGGAAACTTCACCGTTTTCCACTTCCCTGATCAGGACATCCAGTGTGTCGTCATTTATTCCGCTGTATATGGAATATTCGCGGCGATGCATATCTCCCGCTTTGCCGACCAGCAGGTGTTGTCCGGGTTCGAAATCCATGTTCTTTCGTTCTATTTCAAGGACAAAAGTTGTATCGGTGAGCTCCCGCCTGCCTGTCACTTTATAATATGATTCATTCATTCGATGGTCTGTTTTGTTTTTGTTTACGCTAAAGTGCAGGAATTTTTTCGGGACTGCAAAAGTACATATTTTTCTATTCCTGATGGTTATTCCGTTTTTAAGATTTAAAATATTTAATATGCAACATATGAATTTTATTTTAACTTTGCCCGGAGAACATTTAAACAAAAAGATTTAGTATGCAAAAACCGGATTTAACCCCGTACGGCATCACGGATGTCAAAGAAATACTGTACAACCCATCGTATGATCAACTTTTTGAAGAGGAAACCCGGCCCGGCCTGCAAGGTTACGAAAAAGGGCAAATTACCGAATTGGGAGCGGTTAATGTGATGACCGGCGTTTTTACCGGCCGGTCTCCCAAAGACAAATACATTGTGCTTGATGATACCACACGGGATACTGTGTGGTGGACTTCCCCGGAGGTGCCCAACGACAACAGGCCTATTTCGCCCCAAATATGGAACGATCTGAAAGAAATTTCGGCCAGACAGCTTTCAGGGAAAAGACTCTTTGTTGTGGATGCTTTTTGCGGAGCAAACAAAGATACCCGGTTGAAGGTACGTTTTGTTACCGAGGTGGCCTGGCAGGCCCATTTTGTAAAAAATATGTTTGTACGCCCCACCCGTGAGGAGTTGGAGAATTACGGTACACCCGATTTTGTGGTACTCAACGCTTCGAAAACGGTCAATAAAAAGTGGAAAGAGCACGGTTTGCATTCGGAAGTATTTACCGCTTTTAACCTGACAGAGCACATGCAGGTGATTGGGGGTACCTGGTATGGCGGGGAGATGAAAAAAGGCATCTTTGCCATGATGAACTATTACCTTCCTTTGCGGGGAATTGCTTCCATGCACTGTTCGGCCAATATGGGGAAAAATGGGGATACCGCTATTTTCTTCGGACTTTCGGGTACGGGAAAAACCACCCTTTCCACCGATCCTGAACGATTGCTTATCGGAGACGATGAACACGGATGGGATGACAACGGTATTTTTAACCTCGAAGGAGGATGTTATGCCAAGGTGATCAATCTTGACAAAGAAGCCGAACCTGATATTTATCATGCCATTAAACGCGATGCCTTACTGGAAAATGTAACGGTGGATAAAAACGGTAAGATTGATTTCGGTGATGGTTCGGTTACCCAAAACACCCGGGTTTCTTACCCCATTTATCATATCAAAAATATTGTGAAGCCGGTTTCAAGGGGAGGACACGCCGATAAAGTGATCTTTCTGAGTGCCGATGCTTTTGGGGTTTTGCCTCCTGTTTCCAAGCTGACACCTGGACAAATGCAATATCACTTCCTTTCGGGATTTACGGCCAAACTGGCCGGAACCGAACGGGGGGTAACGACTCCCCAGCCTACTTTCTCGGCTTGTTTTGGTGAAGCATTTCTTTCTTTACATCCCACAAAATACGGTAAAGAGCTGGTTCGTAAAATGGAGGCCCACGGTGCCAAAGCCTATTTGGTTAACACAGGTTGGAACGGCACGGGAAAACGGATTTCCATTAAAGATACCCGTGCCATCATTCATGCCATATTGAATGGTTCCATCGAAGAGGCCGAGACCAAGAAATTACCTATTTTTCATCTGGAAATTCCCTTAGAGCTTCCTCATGTGAACAGGCATATCCTGGATCCCAGGGATACTTATGAAGATGCACAGGAGTGGGAAAAACGGGCCAAAGACCTTGCTGCACGGTTTATTGAAAATTTTAAGAAATATACCAATACCGAAGCAGGGAAAAAGCTGGTGGCCGCAGGGCCTCAGCTATAATAACCCAAAAATTAAAAAGGCGGCTTTCATTTGAAAGCCGCCTTTTTAATTCAAGAGAGTGCTTTACGGGTTTAAGCATCAATATTGGCATACTTGGCGTTGGCTTCAATGAAAGCACGACGCGGCGGTACATCGTCGCCCATGAGCATGGAAAATACATGGTCGGCTTCCGATCCGTTTTCAATGGTAACCTGTCGCAAAGTCCGCCGTGCCGGGTCCATAGTGGTTGACCATAACTGTTCGGCATTCATTTCGCCAAGACCTTTGTAACGTTGAATATGAATTCCTTTGTCGGTGCCATCGGGCGAAAGCTCGCGGATGATCTGTGCCCGCTCTTCTTCGGTCCAGCAGTAGCGTTCGGTTTTTCCTTTCCGGATGAGGTACAATGGCGGAGTGGCGATATAAACATAGCCCCTTTCGATAAGTTCGCGCATATAGCGGAAAAAGAAAGTCAGGATGAGGGTGGCAATATGGCTGCCATCCACGTCGGCATCGGTCATGATTATGATTTTGTGATACCGTAACTTTTCAATGTTCAACGCTTTGCTGTCTTCTTCGGTTCCCAAATGAACGCCAAGAGCCGTATAGATATTTTTGATTTCTTCGCTTTCGAAGATGCGGTGGGGTAAGGCTTTTTCCACATTCAGAATCTTACCCCGCAAAGGCAGAATGGCCTGAAATTTCCGGTCGCGCCCCTGTTTGGCTGTTCCGCCGGCCGAATCGCCCTCTACAAGATAGATTTCCGAAACTTCCGGGTCACGTTCCGAGCAATCGGACAACTTTCCGGGAAGTCCCGAACCGGTCAGTACATTTTTGCGTTGTACCAGTTCACGTGCTTTTCGTGCCGCATGGCGGGCCGTGGCAGCAAGAATTACCTTTTGCACGATGGTTTTGGCTTCTTTGGGATGTTCCTCCAAATAAATGGATAGCCGTTCGCTGAGCATTTGGTCCACGGCTCCCATGACTTCCGAATTGCCCAGCTTGGTCTTGGTTTGGCCTTCAAATTGCGGTTCGGCCACTTTTACCGAAATAACTGCCGTGAGTCCTTCACGGAAATCGTCTCCGTTGATGTCGTATTTTAATTTGGCCAGCATCCCCGACTTGTCGGCATAGCTTTTCAGGGTACGTGTCAACGCCCGGCGAAAGCCCGAAAGATGGGTGCCCCCTTCGTGGGTGTTAATGTTGTTAACATACGAATGGATGTTTTCCGTGAACGATGTGTTGTATTTCATGGCCACCTCAATGGGGATTCCGTTTTTGGTTCCTTCCATGGAAATCACATCGGGGATAAGCGCTTCACGGTTTTCGTCTAAGTACTCGATGAAATCGGAAAGGCCGTTTTCAGAATAAAACGTCTGGGTCAGGATATTCCCTTCTTCATCGGTTTGCCTTTCATCGGTCAGTGAAAGATGAATGCCTTTGTTTAAGAAAGCCAATTCGCGCAACCGGGCGGCCAAAACATCAAAACTGTATTGTGAAACGGTAAAGATGGTATCGTCCGGAATAAAATGAATTTCCGTTCCGGTTTTATCACTTTCGCCGATCACTTTTACCGGTTCTACCGGTTTTCCTCTTTCATATTCTTGTCTGAAAACTTTTCCTTCGCGGTAAATGGTAGCAATCAGTTTGGTGGATAAAGCGTTCACGCAACTGACCCCCACGCCATGCAAACCGCCGGAAACCTTGTACGACCCTTTGTCAAATTTCCCTCCGGCGTGCAAAACGGTCATAACCACCTCAAGGGCCGAGCGGTTTTCTTTTTCATGGATACCCGTCGGGATGCCCCGTCCGTTATCGGCTACTGTTATCGAATTGTCTTTGTGGATGATAACGGAAATTTCGGTACAATAACCGGCCATGGCCTCATCGATGGAATTATCCACCACCTCGTACACCAAATGGTGTAATCCGCGCTCGCTGATGTCGCCAATGTACATGGCCGGACGTTTCCTGACGGCTTCCAGCCCTTCCAGTACCGTAATATTACTGGCATTATACTGTTTCTCAGCGTTTTTCTGTTCTTCTGTCATAATGATTGTTACTTTGGAAATCTTTTTCCTTTGAAGATGCAAAGGTACGTAAAATTACGCTTTTAACCCATGTACACTACCTCTTGTTGCTAAAAGTTATCAACTTGTAAATCCTAAAAATTGTTAAAACCGGTAGCGTACGCCCACCATAATTTCCAGTCCGTTTACCGGATATTCGTCAAACAAATCGTACTGCTTGTTCAACAGGTTGGTCACCCGGATAAAAGCGGACAGCTGGCGGTCGATGCGGTATTTTACCCCGAGGTTTATATCAAAATAATCATCCAGTGTATATTCAAAAGGTAAATTGTTGGCAGTGGGATAAACCGCCGAGGAATAGGGGTTATAATATGGCAGCCGGTGTGCCCAGCGATGTCCCATATAGTAAACCTCTACCCAAGGGGTTATTTTTCCGGCCACATAAGCGGTGCCGAGTTTGAATTCAACCAGCGGCTTGTAAAGGGGTTTCAGGCTGTTTTTGAGCGAATAACTGTGGTAGGTCCCCGTGAGCCACATATCGAGGTGCGGGGTGTTTCCGTAAGTAAGACTGCCGCTCAAATCAAAAACATGGCCGTTGGCGTAATAGACGGCAAAATCATCCTTAAAAGGGATCAGCTTTCCCTGGGCATTGTACACATTAGGGTAGGGTCCGATAAACGTATACTGGACATGATCAAAAAGAGCCATGTCGGAAAAAGAGCGGTAACCGGCCCTCATTTCAAACCCGAAATGGCGCAGGATGTTTCCCCGGAAACCACCGTAAGCTTCAAACTTTGTATTTTCCCAGCGGAAATCAATCAACTCTGAGGAAAGAAAGGGATTTATACGGCTCAGGGTGCGTAAACTGTTTTTTTGCAAACCGCCTTTTACCCCCGCAAAAAACGAAAATATACCCGGGGCTACATTCACATTGACATGCACATAGGGATAAAAATGCAATTTCCCTTGTTGTTGTTTCAACCATTCGAGATTTAAACCGGCCTTGAAGGAAAAAATACCGTATCGCGCATCAAAGTAGGGCAAAAACCGTCCGTAATAATCGCTGTTGACCACATCGTTTTGGGGAATGGCTGTGGTTTCATTTTTATAATAATCAAAGCCCCCCTGGATGCCGAGTTGCTGATGATTAAAGATTTGGGTTACCCGGAAACCTTTGTGCAAATCGAAATCGAAACGGTAGTTGGTTTCGGACATGCCGTGTCTGTCCCATAAATAGTAACCATCGGCGCGGAAAAGATGATTCAATTTATATTGTGTCCGGTAGTTGCTGGCAAATTTTATCCCAAAGGAGGCTGTTTGGTAATATTGTTTCAGACGTGGGTCATCGGTGTCGTACGTGTTGGTGTCGCCTTCGTGTTTCCAGCCGTAGTAGCGGTTGGTGCGGATTTCGTATTGTCCGTGAACCGACAAAACATGGTATCTGAAAAATTTATCATAGCTGCCGCCGGCAAGGGAAGCTGTGTAAGGAGAGGGCAGATAGTCTTTTATATTTAAAAAAGAAGAATGATGCCTGAGATTTACCGTGAGCAGGTACTTTTTGGGCTTGCCGCCGGAATAAAAATATTCGAGCAGCGGGCTGATACGGCTTCCAAGGCCAAAGGTCAGCAGGTTGTTCCATACTTGCTCTTTTGCTGAAAAGGCCACCGGCCTGCCCGGTTTCACTTCTTTGAATGCAAAATTGGTGGGAACCGTGGGATTGCTCAAACGGGCGGCCAACGGAACAGTTGACATCTGTAGTGCAGGTACCTTCGGCTTCCGCCCGATTTTGAGTGCCTGTCCGGTAACCGGTTTGCTGCTGCCGTAAATAACGACACTTTCCGTATGTTTTTGCTTTACAGTATCTGCTTTGTTTTGAGCGTGAACGGTAGTCGTTGCCATCATCAGGACACCTACCCAAATCAAAGTTTTTATTATCGCTTTTTTCATATCCGTTATTTCTTGTTATGGCGAGGCGATGCCTTTGGTTTTTCAGCCGGCAGGGCGGCGAGTTTTTTCCGGGCCAATTGCTTTAAATCTTTTCCCGGATAATTGGCAACAATACTTTTTAATGTTTCGCGGGCCTGGAAGATATTTCCTCTTGCCACATAAACATCGGAAAGCAGGATAAAACCTTTTGCCACCCAATAAATCTCGGCCGGATATTGATCCGAAAGGGCATAAATCAGTTTTTCCGTTTGATCATATTGTTTTTTACTGAAACTGATCAATGCAAGATTGTATTTGGCTTCGGCTCCCCGGTAACCTTTATCCAGTTTGTCGGTAATGGCAAATTCGCGCCGGGCGGTGGTAGTATCTCCTTTTTCCCAGGCGGCTTTGGCCAGTACAAAATGGGCATAGACCGTTTGGTTTTCGCTAACTTCCGGCATGCGGATCAGTTTGTTGGCTGCCTGGACGGCAAGGGACAAGTTTCCCGAAAGGTAAGCTGCCCGCATTTGTCCGTCCACAGCTTCCAGTTTCAGGGAAGGGACTTCCGCCATGGATACCACTTTTTGGTAAAATCCGGCTGCTTTTTTGTAGTGTTTCAGGGCATATTCCATACGGGCCGCTTTTACCAACGAGGGTAGCGTATAGTCGTTTACCGGCCAGGCAATGATTTTTTCAAAATACTTTAAGGCATTCAAAGTATCTTTTTGACGTGCATAGCACTCGCCGAGGTAATGCCATGATTTCACCGTAAAACCGCCGTGAGGAAAACGTTTCAGATAATTCAACAAGGCCTTCTCTGTTTTCGGACAATTTCCGGCAAGCCAGGCATCTTCGCCCACGGCAAAAGTCAGCGAGTCTTCCTGGCTTTTGGATATCTGTACAAAACTCAATGTGCGGGCGTAGGCAAAATAGGCTGCCGGTTCGCCTTTGTCTTTATAAATGCTTTCCAAAGTACTGAGTGCCACACGTGCTTCGCTTGAAGCCGGATAAGCAGCAATGACCGCTTTCAGCTGCCGGATGGCCAGGTCGTACTGGTTGTTTTTGTAATACAGTAAGCCCATTTTTATGCGGGCCATGCGGGCATACGGACTGGAAGGCCGCTCTTTGACAAGACGTTGAAAATAAACAATGCCTTGTCGTGGCCGGTTCAGTGAGCTGGAGTAAGTAGTGGCCAGGTCGTATAGGGCACGGGTGTAGTAAGGTGAATGGGGATACTTTTGTATCAGTTGCTGTAACACTTTTACTTTTTGCGAAAATTGGGCTTCGGCACCATAACAAAACGCATTTTCATACAATGCATAATCGGCATTCCGTCCTCCTGCATCAATGACCTGCTTGTACCAGTAATGTGCCTTCCCGTATTGTTCCATGAGCGTGTAGCTGTCACCAATACGCAGCCGGGCATCTGCCGTCATGGATGGGTTGTTGTAATGTTTGGCCAAAAACCGTTTAAACCAAAGAATGGCCTGTGGGTAATTTTTTTGTTTGAAATAGCTGTATCCCAAGTCGTAATAAGCCGGCACGTAAAGCGGGTTGCGGAGTGCTCCCCGGCTGGTCAAAAATAATTTGTACAGGCGGGTGGCATTGCCGTATTGTCCCAGTTGATAATAACAGGCTGCCTGCCAGTAAAGTCCCCGCAGCCGAAGGCCGGGATCGCTGCTGTATTTGGTTGCTTTTTTAAAATACAGCAATGCATCGAGGTAGTTTCGTTGCGAATAAAAATCGACAGCCTGTGTAAAAGCCAGTTTTTGGTAGGCTATCTGCAGGTTTTTCTGTTTCACACCCGATTTTTCGATGGACGAAAGAGCGGCAAGGTTGTTGTGGGTGTTTACGTAAAGCTGTGCCAGATAAGCGGCTGCTTCCGAACGGTGGATGGCATCCGCCTTTTGATTGTTTACAAACTGTTGTATCAGCGCAATGGCATCATGGTTGGGATCCCCTTTCTGTTTTAAAGTGAGTTGGGCATAAGCCACAAGGGCCTCGGTACCCACGGTATTTGTTTCATTCATCCGGTAGGCGGCGACAAAAGCATTTTGTGCAGCCCGGAATTGTGCCGTTTTCCAATAGCTGCGGCCCAGGTAATACCAGGCTGCCTGTGCCACATCGCTGTTTTTGGCGTCGGTGGCACGTTGAAAAGGATAAATGGCCTCGGCAAATTTTCCATTCTTAAAATAGACATATCCGATACGGAAAGCTTCCTGCGGCGGGATATTGCTGCGCACTTTTTGCTCGTAAGCCGTAAAATAGGGAAGTGCGTCTGCAAACGCTTTTTTTTCATAATAGCTGTTTGCCAGCAACCGGTTACATTCTGTTTTCAGTGAATATTTCAACGAAGACAAGTGCTTTTTTCCAAGGGCAATGACCTTGTCGTAATTTCCTTCGCGGTAATAGAGTTGCATCAGCAAAACGGGCAGGGTCTTTTTGTACCGCGGGTCATCTTCAATCTGCGAAAAAGCGGCTATTGCTTTCGCATAATTTTTCATTTCGTATTGGGTGTAGCCGAAATAGTAAGCTGCCGGAGCGGCAAACGGACTGTCGGTATGCATTACTTGCTCAAAAAGGGCCACGGCCTCTGAAATTTTTTTGCGTTTCAGTAAACAGACTCCTTTTTTGTATTGGTATTCCTGTCGCTGTTGATGGTTCAGTTTTTCAGCAGAAATCTGGTCGAAAACTTTCAATGCCTGGCTGTAACGGCGGTTATCGAAATAGGCTACCCCCATGGAAAACTTTACTGCCGGGATCCAGACACTTTCGGGATAGCGGTTCAAAAAACGGCTTAAACGGACTAATGCATCGCTTTCCTTTAATCGAACAGCACACATGGCTGCATAGTAAGTAGCATTTTCGGCTTTCAGGTTTTGTTTTTCCGGTAAACGTCCCACATACAGATCAAACATTTTTCCGGCTGCGCCATAATTTTTCTCGTTGTAAAGTTCCATGGCTTTCCGGTAAAGGGAGGCAGGCGACCGGTAAAAATCGGTTTTTTGCGCTGCAACACTTTGGAAAATAAGAAAGAAAAGCAAGAAAATGCCTCCTGTTTGGTAAGTTTTTATTTTCATCCGGTTTTGAGATAAATTTTTATAAAAATAGGAAGAAGACGACAACCTGTATGGCATCCACCGGCCAACTTATTAACATCCTAAAGTGAAACGTTAGAAAACGGAAAATGTTATACTGATGGCAGATTTTCGTTCTTTCCTGTCGTTTCACGCTGAGAAACCTTGTGCCGACTTGTGCGTGTGCGTTTTGTGGACGTCTGGTTTAGCTGCCTGCCGGTCGGCATTTGTGTCGTCGGCATTCCTTTGGAAAATACCGTCCTTTCGTAGTCCGACAGTTTCAAATCGCCTTTATTATGGCATGCAAATGGGCAAAGCAAGGGAATGGTCCGGGTTGTTGCAAAGTTCGATCACGAAACCTTTTGGGCTACCATGAGCCGGGCATAATTTTTAAAATAAAGGTGTTCTTTAAATGCACCGAAACCAAATCCTGAAAGCATTTTCTTTAAATCACGTTCTATGAAATCAAAAGCATACGGGCATTCTCCTTTTTGAAAAGGGATGCGGTAGTAAAACGGCATGGCCTGCATGTCGAATTCTGCAAAATCAAGGATGTTGAATGTGCCGCCCGGTTTCAGATGGTCGTAGGCGTTTTGGATAATATTTTCGCGAATGTTTTGCGGAAAACCATGCAAAACAAAGCTAATGAATACTTTATCATACGTTTTGCCCAACGCGAAAGGCATGTCGATACGCTGACGGATAAATTCGGTTCCGGCATATTTTTCACAGTTCTTTTTAAACTGCCTCTCCATCGTTTCCGAAATATCCAGTCCGGTAAGGTGACCGTTTTCCCCGGCATATTGCATCATAAGACAGGCATTGCGTCCGGTTCCACACCCCAGGTCCAAAATGCCCTCGCCTTTTCGGATGTCCATATCGCCAATGGCCCGGTGGATGAACCCTTTGTATTTCCCAAAAGAAAGCAGGTTCATTAACTTGTCGTAATGTTTCGAAACAAACGGGTTCAGCTCTACCCCCGATTCGGGATACAATTTTTCCATGGATATTCTCCTTTTTTATTTTCCCATGCCATTATTCCAGCCAGGGATCCATATCCGTATTGGGACTGGCATAAATATCGGTATTGTTATAACGCAAAATGGTTTTAATGATGTCGATTTTTCCGGCAGCTTCTTTGTCTTCCGGATTGAGTTCCAAAACCTTCATATAGTTATTGATGGCCTCACCATAACGGTTGAGCTTATAAAAAAGTTCGGCCCGCATGAAATAAAGGGTTTCATCAGCAGGCCGGACTTCAATGGCTTTGTTTAATAATGCAAGTACTTTCAGGAGGGCTTTTTCACCTTCTGCCTCCCGAAGTTGTTTACGCAACGCTTCTTTTTCCAATGTATCCTGTTTATGCGCTTATTTGTAGAAGCAAATATACGAACTTGTTTCTTTTACTTTGTATTTAAAATTTTTGTGATCGGGGATGGTAAAGGTTTCGAAAGGAGCATAATCTTTCCAATCTTCCTCTCCTTCCACCCAAACACTGATGACACCGGATGTTACTGTGGTGACCTCTTTTTTAATCGCACCGAATTCATACTCTCCGGGTGAAATAATTCCTACGGAAAAAGGATTTTTTCCATCGTCATACGTCAGCGACTGAACGCGTTCGCCATGATATTTTCTTAATTGGAACATAAGCCTGAATTTTTATGGTTTATCAAGTGTAAATATAGGGAAAAAATCCATATAAATCAAGCCGTAAAAAAATCCGGGCATGTAAAAACATCCCGGATTATGTAAGGTGCTTATTTACCGGTTTTTGTATTTCTCAATGGCTTGCTTTACCGAAATATCGCCGGCGTAATCCACCAGTTTGGCGCCCGTTTTTTGTAAGACTTCTCCGGCTTTGGGGCCGAAATTCCCACCGGTGATTACCATATCGGCATGCAGTGTGGCAGCCAATTGAGCGGCCTGAATACCGACACCATGCTCGGCTTGTTTGTTTTCTTCGTTGGAATGCCAGGAAAGTTCACCTGTTTCACTGTCGTACAGGCTGAAACCCGGTGCCCGGCCAAAGCGGTCGCTTACCGGTGCATCCCATCCCTGTCTTTTTGCTGCAATTAAAATTCTCATGATCTTTTGATTTT
>CAYYRE010000060.1:0-9049 GCA_964473895.1 uncultured Lentimicrobiaceae bacterium
ATTGTCCAGAAGGTCCGATTTTGAAATAGCCAATATCCGTTGTTTGTCAAGTAGCTCCGGATTGTACTGTTTCAACTCATTGAGCAAAACAAAATATTCCTTGTTAATATCATCGGCATCAGCAGGCACCATAAACAACAAAACCGCATTGCGTTCGATATGGCGCAAAAACCGCAGCCCCAAACCCTTTCCTTCGTGTGCACCTTCAATAATCCCCGGAATATCAGCCATGACAAACGAACGGTTGTCACGATAGGCTACAATCCCCAGGTTGGGACGGATGGTCGTGAAAGGATAATCGGCAATTTCAGGGCGGGCCGCCGAGAGTACCGAAAGCAAAGTGGACTTTCCGGCATTGGGAAACCCCACCAGGCCCACATCGGCCAGTACTTTTAATTCAAAGATGATGTAAGCTTCTTTTCCTTCTTCGCCGGGCTGGGCATAGCGCGGGGTTTGATTGGTAGCCGATTTGTAATGGTCGTTGCCCTGACCTCCTCTTCCTCCTTGCAGTAAAACTATTTTTTGGCCGTCTTCCATAATTTCGCCCAATACATTTCCCGTTTCGGCATCCCTGGCCACGGTACCGGGTGGGACTTGGATAATGATATCTTCGCCATCTGCTCCCGTGCTTCTTTGTTTTCCGCCGGGTTCGCCGTGCCCGGCCCTTAAATGACGTGAATATCGCAAGTGCAACAATGTCCACATATGGGCATTCCCTACCATGATGATATCACCGCCTTTTCCTCCGTCTCCTCCGTCAGGACCACCCTTCGGGAGATATTTCTCACGACGGAAATGTACCGATCCCGCACCGCCATCGCCGGAACGGCAATAAATTTTTACATAATCCACAAAATTGTCCGAAGCCATAGGTGCTTACTTTTTTTGGGGCAAAGGTAACGAAATGGGTGTCATGGAAAACCGGAGTTTGCGGAATACAGCATCAAAAAAACCATTAACCTGAAAACATGCTGCCAAAGACATGGGTCAGGGTGTAAATATCACCCGGCCACCGTGCCGAGACATAGTTTCTGTCCTTTACGGCAAAACCATGTTTCAAATTCATTCTGGTGTCTCTGAAAACAGGTTTCGGCCCCATAATAAATTGATCGTTTGATTTTAAAGCAGCTCGAACCTCATCTTCCACCGTTACACCGGGATAGGTAAGATAGTAATCTCCCAGCCAAAGCTTGGTCAGGTTGTAGGCTAACAATTCCTGTGACTTTAACAGTGAAGTCGTTTGATAGGTATAGATAACCGATTTGTTGGTGACCGGATCTTTGCTACGGGCCAGTAAGATCACACCGTGGCAAACGGCGGCAACCTTTTTGTTGTTCGAAAAAAAATAAGGGATAATACCTTGTAATATATCGGACTCCAGGTACTCTCTGACCCCTTTGTGATGCCCGCCGGGTAAAATTAGGGCATCAAACGCATCCGGATCAATGGATGAATAGGCCATGGGGGACGAAAATGCTTTGCTGCGAATCATTTCTGCATAAGCCGTTACCGCATCGGTTCGGGCCATAAGCAATCGGCGCCACATCTTTAATCCGTTTCCGGTAACCATAATTTCATCAGCTTGCGCTTTTTTCCCATTCGGTGTGGCAAAAAATATTTGGTACCGGCCTTTTAAAAGTTTCCAGGGTATAGCGGCTTCGGTCGGATCAAATCCGTAGGATGGTAAAGGGATAAGTATTTTCAGCAGGTTTTTCACGGAATAAGATGATTTTTGTTTTGTCCATCCGCCCTGACGGTAGTACAAAGGTAATCTATTTTTTTAGCGTTTATTTGTTTCTTCGCCGCTTTGTTCAAGCCACATGGATTTGTTTCCGGGTTTTGTTCTCCCAGGTGGTTTTGTCAACCCTTTCAATCGTCCAATGCGTCAAAATTCACGGAATGAAAAAATCCTGTTGTCAACCACGATTTTTCCTGCAATCGTTTGAAAAAACCATTTAGAACAAGTCTAAATGTTAATTTTTCAAAAAATAGTTTGCATGCGAACTATTTTTAGTTTATTTTTGTACGCATGCGTAATAAATGAATGGGAGATGAAATTAAACGAAACCATTGAATTTTATATAAGGACCACCTCGCTGTCGCTTTCGCGGATGTACAACTCCATTGCGGCGAAATACGGCATTACGCAAACCATTGGGTATATCCTGACTTATGTGGGCCGGGAGGGTACGCCTTCCACCAAGCTGGCGCAATTGTTGGGCATGAAAAATTCGAGCCTTACCCGCCTGCTGAAAAAAATGGAAAAAGATGGCTGTATTTACCGGAGGGTTTCACCCGATGACAAGCGTGTGGTAAAAATATTTCTGACCGAAAAAGGGGTTCAGCGCCGTAAAATCGCCAAAAAAGTGGTGCTGGATTTCAACCAAAAGCTGCTGGACAAGGTTGACCGGGAAGACATGAAGACCTTTTTTAAAGTATTTGATATCATCAAAGAGCAGGTCGCCATTGAGTTAGGCGAAGCTCCCGCAAAGGAAACACAAAATTTGGAAAAACAAATTAACGATGGACAACTCGTTCATTAAATTAATAAACCTAATCTAATATATTATGGTACGTAGAATTAAAAAAGTTGCAGTGTTGGGCTCCGGTGTTATGGGCTCCGGCATTGCCTGTCATTTTGCCAATATCGGTCTTGAGGTTTTACTCATCGATATTGTGCCCCGCGAACTGACAGAAGCTGAAAAGGCCAAAGGACTGACGCTCAACGACAAAGTCGTCCGTAACCGCATTGTGAACAACTCATTGAATGCGGCACTCAAGTCGAAACCTTCGCCCATTTACAAAAAGTCGTTTGCCAAACGTATTACCACCGGTAACTTCGACGACGATCTTCCCAAAATCAAAGACTACGACTGGGTCATCGAAGTGGTGGTCGAACGGCTGGACATCAAACAGCAGGTTTTTGAAAAAGTGGACAAACTGCGTAAACCGGGCACACTGGTAACCTCCAATACTTCGGGTATCTCCATCAATGTGATGGCCGAAGGGCGCAGCGAAGATTTCAAAAAACATTTTTGCGGGACGCACTTCTTTAACCCGCCGCGTTATCTGCAACTTTTCGAAATTATTCCTTCCAAATATACGGATCCGGAAGTCCTCCGTTTCCTCGAAGATTATGCAGGACGCTTTTTGGGCAAAACGCCCGTTTTGGCCAAAGATACCCCGGCATTTATCGCCAACCGTATCGGCACCTATTCCATCATGGACCTTTTTAATAATGTGAAGAAATACGGCCTGACCATTACCGAAATCGACAAACTGACCGGCCCGGTCATTGGACGTGCCAAATCGGCTACCTTCCGTACCGCTGACGTGGTGGGTCTGGATACCTTAATTCATGTGGCTGACTACATTCGCGAAACAACGAATGATGAAGCCCATGATGCTTTTAAAATTCCGGATTACCTACAAAAGATGCTGGAAAACAAATGGCTGGGTTCCAAAACAAAACAAGGATTTTTCAAAAAAGTGGTGGTGGATGGAAAGAAAAAATTCCTCACCCTCGATTTTGAAACCCTCGAATACAAAGAAGACCCCAAACCGAAGTTCTCTGTATTGGAAAAAACCAAAGGCATTGACGACCTGCACAAACGGTTTCCGGTATTGCTGGCCGATAAAGGAAAAGCCGGAGAGTTCTACCGCGACTCCTTTTACAGTCTCTTCCGTTTTACCTCTAACCGGATTCCCGAGATAACGGAAGACATTTACAAAGTGGACGATGCCATGATGGCCGGTTTCGGCTGGAAAATCGGTCCTTTTGAAATTTGGGATTCTCTCGGTGTACCCGAAACGGTGAAAGCCATGGAAGAAGCCGGTAAAAAACCGGCCCAGTGGGTTTACGATATGCTGGCAGCCGGCAAAGAAAGCTTCTTTACCGTGAAAAACGGCCGGAAATATTATTACGATCTGAAAACCAAAGATTACAAAGAAGTCCCCGGTCAGGAAAACAAACTGTCGCTGGCGCTGCTGCGCAATACCCATGTGGTTTGGGAAAACAACGATGTCAGCATTTTCGATCTCGGCGATGGCGTACTGAATGTCGAATTCCATTCGAAAATGAATACCATCGGTCAAGGGACGCTGGAAGGCCTCAACAAAGCCGTGGACATGGCCGAAGCCGATTACAAAGCGCTCGTTATTTCCAACGAAGGCGACAATTTCTCAGCCGGTGCCAATGTGGGCATGATTTATATGCTGGCCGTTGAGCAGGAGTGGGAAGATTTGAATATGGCTGTTCAGTGGTTCCAGAAAACCACCATGCGGTTGCGTTACTCCTCCATTCCGGTTATTGCAGCACCACACGGTATGGCCCTTGGTGGCGGATGCGAAGTGTGTATGCACAGCGACAAAGTAATTGCCCATGCCGAAACTTATATGGGTTTGGTTGAATTCGGAGTAGGACTGATTCCCGGTGGCGGTGGTACCAAAGAATTTGCTTTGCGCCTCGGTGATGAGTTGCGTCCCGGCGATATCCGCACCAACCAGTTCCTGAACCGTTACCTGAGCATCGGACAAGCCAAAGTTTCCACCTCGGCTTACGAAGCTTTCGACTTGGGATATTTGCGCCCGGGTGTTGATGAGGTAATTGTCAGCCGTGCCCATCAGTTGGCTTACGCCAAAAAAGTGGCCATCGAAATGGCAGACAAAGGTTATTCGCAACCGGCACCCCGCAACGACATTAAAGTCCTTGGACGTGAAGCCCTCGGACAAGTGTATGTGGGGGTAGACGGATTTAAAACAGGACATTACATGTCGGAACATGATGGCCTCATAGCTGAAAAGCTGGGCATGGTTATGGCCGGCGGTGAAATTTCCCAGGCATTGACCGAAGTTTCCGAACAATATTTGCTGGATTTGGAAAGAAAAGCCTTTATGGAGCTTTGCATGACACGCAAAACATTGGAGCGTATCAACAGCCTGATTACAAAAGGTAAAATCCTCAGAAACTAATTCAAATCAAATTTTTAAACAGAAAAAACATAAGACCATGAATGCATATATAGTAGGTGGATATCGTTCAGCCATCGGCAAAGCCCCGCGCGGAACCCTGCGTTTTACACGCCCGGATGACATTGCCGTAGAAGTCATCAGACATTTGATGAAGGACTTTCCACAAATTGATAAATCTGAAATTGACGATGTTGTCGTCGGAAACGCTTTTCCTGAAGCCGAAACAGGTATGAACATGGGACGTTTGCTCTCCTTAATGTCGCTCGACACGGTGGATGTTCCGGGTTCAACCATTAACCGGTTCTGTGCCTCGGGTTTGGAATCCATTGCCATTGCTTCCGCCAAAATCACAGCCGGTATTGCCGATGTGATCCTGGCGGGTGGTGCCGAAACCATGTCGATGATTAACATGGGCGGATGGCGGCTGGTACCCAACCCCGAACATTCGAAAAAAAATCCCAACTGGTGGCTTAGCATGGGACTGACTTCCGAAATGGTGGCCCGTGAATACAACCTGAAACGGGAAGAGCTGGATGAATTTGCCGTAAAATCGTACAACAAAGCCCTGAATGCCATTGATAAAGGCTATTTTAAAGACCAGATTGTTCCCATAACGGTAAAGGAAAATTATTTTGAAGACGGTGTCATGAAAACCCGTGAAAGAATCTTTGACACCGACGAAGGTCCAAGAAGAGGCACCACCGTGGAAACCTTGGCCAAACTCCGTCCGGCCTTTGCCCCTGACGGTGTTTCCACTGCCGGTAACTCTTCGCAAATGTCCGATGGTGCCGCTTTTGTCCTCATCGTTTCCGAAAAGGCTTTGAAACGGTACAACCTCACCCCCATTGCCCGTTTGGTGGATTATCAGGTGGCGGGTGTGGAACCTTATAAAATGGGAATCGGTCCTACCCGGGCGATACCGAAGGTATTGAAACACAGTGGAATGAAGCTGGATGACATGGACCTGATCGAGCTGAATGAAGCTTTTGCCACCCAGTCGCTGGTGGTGATTCGTGAATTGGGTATCAATGAGGAAATCCTGAATGTGAATGGCGGAGCCATTGCCTTGGGGCACCCCTTGGGATGTACCGGTTCCAAACTCACCGTTCAGATTTTGAACGAACTGAAACGCCGCAACAAAAAATACGGCATGGTTACCATGTGTATCGGTACTGGCCAGGGCGCCGCAGGTATTTTCGAAATGTTATAAAATCGTTTTTGCACAGCGACTTTCGGGTCGTTGTGCATTTTTTTAAATCGAATTATTCAACTAAAAAATATAAAATCATGTCAGACAACAAAGCATTAAAAGGCGGTGAATTTCTTATCAAAGAAACCCGGGCCGCCGATATCTTTATCCCGGAAGAATTTAACGAAGAACAGAAAATGATGGCGCAAACCTGTAAAGATTTTACAGAAACGCAGGTTTTGCCCAATGTGGAGCAATTGGAACATCACGATAACGAATTGTTGACCAAATTATTAAAGGACGCCGGTGAATTGGGTCTGCTCGGTATTTCCATCCCCGAAGAATATGATGGTTTTGGCCAGAACTTTGTAACTTCCATGCTCACCGTGGAAGAAATGGGAAAAGGTTTCAGCTATGCCGTAGCCTATTCGGCGCATACCGGCATCGGCACTTTGCCCATCCTCTATTTCGGTAACGAAGAACAAAAGAAAAAATATCTTCCCAAACTGGCTACCGGTGAATACATTGGTGCTTATGCTCTTACCGAACCTGATGCAGGTTCCGACCCGAACAACGGAAAAACCAAAGCCACACTCAGCGAAGATGGGAAACACTACATCCTGAACGGCAGTAAAATGTGGATTACCAACGGGGGCATTGCCGATTTATTTATTGTGTATGCCAAAATAGAAGATGATAAAAATCTGAGTGCGTTTATTGTGGAACGCGACACCCCCGGATTTACTTTCGGTGCAGAAGAAGATAAAATGGGTATCCGCGGTTCTTCCACCATACAAATCTTCTTTGATAACGCAAAAGTCCCTGTGGAAAACCTTCTCGGCGAACGGAACGAAGGCTTTAAAATTGCCTTGTATATCCTGAACCTTGGGCGTATCAAACTTGCCGCCGCCACGACCGGTGCCGCCAAAGCCACTATCGATGCCAGTGTGCAGTATGCCAACGAAAGAAAACAGTTCGGTACCGCTATTGCCAATTTCGGGGCCATCAAAACCAAACTGGCCGAGATGGTTATCCGGACTTTTGCTACCGAATCGCTCACCTATCGTGCCAGCCAAAATATTGACGATGCCATTGAACAACTCATAGCCGATGGAATGGACAAAGGCCGTGCTTCTATCGAAGGCATTCGTCAGTTTGCCATTGAAGCTTCCATTGCCAAGGTTTTTGGTTCCGAAGCCCTTGATTTTGTAGTGGACGAAGGTGTACAGATTCACGGCGGTATGGGTTATTCGGCCGAAACCGTGGTGGAACGCGCTTATCGCGATTCGCGTATCAACCGTATTTTTGAAGGCACCAACGAAATCAACCGTATGGTGGCTGTGGGCGAATTACTCAAAAGAGGAATGAAAGGTGAAATCGACCTGCTGACTCCTGCCAAGGCCGTTGCCAAAGAACTGATGGGAATCCCCGATTTCGGCAGCACCACCATGGATTATTTTGAAAATAAACACAAATACATTGTAAACTTCAAAAAAGCCATCCTGATGGTAGCGGGTGCCGCATTGCAGAAATACACCACTTCGTTCCAAAACGAACAGGAAATCATGCTCAATGTGGCCGACATGCTGATGTATACCTATGCCGCCGAATCTACCCTGTTGCGGGTGGAAAAACTGGCCGGAATGTATGACGAAAAGAAACTGGCCATTTACAAAGACATTTTGGATGTCTTACTGTTTGATACGGCTTACCGTATCAATAAAATCGGCATCGATGCCGTCAATTCGTTTGCCGAAGGTGATGAACAGGCCGGCATGCTGATGGGAATGAAACGTTTTACCAAAGTGAATCCGGTGAATGTGAAAGAAGCCCGCAGAAGAATTGCCGACCAGCTGATAGAAGCCAATCAATACAATTTTTAATTAACAATGAACCAGGAGCGGGAACAGGGATTATTCTCCTGTTCCTGTTCCTTTTCACTTAAAAGCATTTATGTCAAAAACCATAGATTTCAGGAAACTGGCCAACAACCCCTTCAGGCTGAACTTGTTCTTTATCAAACACATGCCCATGGGATTGCTCAACGGGCTCCGGATACTCGAATTGGACGAAAACCATGCGCGTGTTTCGGTACCTTACAACTATTTGACCAAAAACCCGTTTCGGTCGCTCTATTTCGCCGTACAATCGATGGCGGCAGAGCTTTCTTCAGGGGCCATGGCCATTGCCGAAGTAAAAGCTGCCCCACGTCCGGTTTCTATGCTGGTGCTTGATATGGATGCCAAATTCACCAAAAAAGCCCAAAGTAAAGTCGTTTTTACCTGCAATGATGGTCCGGCCATTCGCCGGGCAGTAAAAGAAACATTGGAAACAGGCGAAGGACGTACGGTAAAAATCACCTCCATAGGAGTAGACCAACAGGGAAACCAGGTTTCGGAATTCCATTTCACATGGACATTTAAAGCCAAATAATTGTATTTAACCATGATAAAATCTGTTCTATAGAAAAATATTTACAAATTCATTCAATCGTTTTAACCTAAACAAGAAACCTATGAAACCGGAAAGAAATTTCGATATCCTCGATTACAATTTCAGGGAGAACAAGCTGGATGTTGCCCTGTCGATTAAACGCAACGGTCGCTGGGAAAGCTTCAGTACCGATGAATACAAAGAGATGGCCGACAATTTCAGCTATGGCCTGTTGGCCATGGGATTTAAAAAAGGAGACAAAATCCTGACCATTTCCAATAATCGTCCCGAATGGAACTTTGCCGATATGGGCATGGGACAGGTTGGTGTTATCCATGTTCCGGTTTATCCCAACATCGGCCCGGCCGAACATCGTTACATTCTTGAGCATTCGGAAGCCCGTATGCTTATTTTATCTTCCAAATCTCTCAATTTTGGCAAATTATCAAATCTATC
>CAYYRE010000060.1:9059-16992 GCA_964473895.1 uncultured Lentimicrobiaceae bacterium
TACGACAAGATTAAGCCCCTGGCCGATGAAGTGCCGAAAATTGAAAAAATTTATACTTACGATAAATTAAAAGGGATTCCCCATTGGCTTGAGATTGTGGAACTGGGAAAAAAGAACAAAGCAAAATTTGAAAAGGAGCTTCCCAAAATCAAAGAGAGCATCTCAAAAGACGACCTGCTTTCCATTATTTACACCTCAGGGACCACCGGACGTTCCAAAGGGGTTATGCTCACCCATTACAACATTATGAGCAATGTGCAGGCCTCTACTCCTCTATTGCCGGTAAAGGCCGGTGATCGCTGGTTAAGTTTTTTGCCCCTTTGCCATGTCCTTGAAAGAGAAGTCAACTATCTTGTGCAAAATAAAGGATTGGGAGTGTATTATGTGGAAAGTATCGATACCATTGGCGAAAACCTGAACGAAGTGCATCCCCATGGTTTTGCTACTGTGCCCCGTGTCATGGAAAAACTCTTTGATAAAATCATGCTGAAAGGCAAAGAACTCAAAGGCATTAAACGCCGGATGTTTGATTGGGCTGTCAACCTCGGCATGAACTATGAAGATGATCCGGCAAAAAGAGGAAAACTGTATGACCTGCAGCTTGGTATTGCGCAGAAGTTGGTTTTCAGCAAATGGAAAGAAGCTTTGGGCGGTGAACTGAAAGTGATTATTTCGGGTGGTGCCGCATTACAACCCCGTCTGGCCAAATTGTTTAGTGCTGTCGGTATTGTTGTCGCCCAAGGATACGGACTGACCGAAACTTCCCCTGTTATTTCGGTCAATTACGGAGAATATCCTACCATGCAAGCGGGTAGTGTGGGACCTGTTTTAAGCAATGTGGAAGTAAAAATTGCCGAAGACGGTGAAATTCTTATGAAAGGCCCCAATCTGATGGTAGGCTATTTTAAAGATCCCGAAAAGACCAAAGAAGTGATTGATGAGGAGGGTTGGTTTCATACAGGGGACATCGGAAAAATCGAAAATGGTGTTTTATGGATTACCGACCGTAAAAAAGAGATATTCAAGCTTTCCACAGGGAAATATGTAGCACCGCAGATAGTGGAAAACCGGTTTAAGGAATCACCGCTCATCGAACAAATCCTTGTGGTGGGCGAAGGAGAGAAATTTGCCGCTGCCATCATCAGCCCCAACTTTCATTATCTGCACGGCTGGTGTTTTAAAAACGGCGTGAAATTCCGTGACAATACCGACCTGATCCGGCATCCCAAAGTACTGGCAAGATACCAGGAAGAGGTAGACCGCATCAACCAAACCTTGGGACGCCACCGGCAAATCAAAAAATTTGCGCTGACTTGCCGCGAATGGTCCACCGAAACCGGCGAACTATCCCCTACCCTGAAGCTGAAACGGAACCAACTGAAAAAACTGTACAAGACCAAACTGGATAATCTGTATGGTTATACAGATGATTACGGCGACCTCGGATTGATCGATCAAAAAGAAAAGACAAAAGAAAAATAAGAAAACCGCTCAGATTAACTTGTTTACTGCCCTGCGGCGACCTATTTGTCAAAGCAGGGCTTTTTTTTAAACAGAATGAGCCCTATGGAGCCTTTCTGAAATTTTGCAGAGGCTATTCTCCGTAGTTTTTTAATTTTGTCAACCAATACAGCTTATCATCATGTCAAAAATACGTATTGCCATCAACGGTTTCGGGCGCATCGGACGCATCACTTTCCGGAACATTCAGAAAAGACAAAACATGGAAGTAGTGGCCATTAACGACCTGACCGACCCGGCCAACCTGGCACACCTGCTTAAATATGATTCGGTGCATGGGTCTTTTCCGGGTTCGGTAACCCATAACGGCGACCATATTCTGGTCAACGGCCAAAAGGTTTTGGTTTTTAATGAACCCGACCCGGGGCGTCTTCCATGGAAATCCCTCGGTATTGATGTGGTCATCGAATCCACAGGACAGTTTGTACAACGCTCCCAAGCCATAAAGCATGTGGAGAAATCGGGTGCACGCAAAGTGATTATTTCGGCTCCTGCCCAAGGCGAACGCAATGATGTGAAATATGTGGTGCTTGGTGTGAACGACCATATCATCGACAAAAACGACGTCATTATTTCCAACGCATCCTGCACGACCAACAATGTGGCCCCGCTTATCATGATTTTGGATGAACTCTGGGGTATCGAAAAAGGATTTATGACCACGGTACATTCCTATACCAAAGACCAGAATTTGGTAGATGGTCCGCACAAAGACTGGCGGCGCGGGCGGGCGGCAGCCTATTCCATTGTACCGACCACCACCGGTGCAGCCAAAGCCGCCACCAAAATCTTTCCCCATTTAAAAAATAACCTTGGAGGAGCGGGCATTAGGGTGCCCGTTCCCGATGGTTCACTCACCGACCTTACCTGTACGTTGCGGAAATCAACTTGTGTGGAAGACATTAATGCTGCTTTCAAAGAAGCTGCTGCCGGTCGTTTGAAAGGGATTCTGCAATATACCGAAGACCCCATTGTATCGGCCGATATCATCGGTAACCCTTATTCGGCCATTTTTGATGCCAACCTGACGGCTGTTTTGGGTGATAAAAACAAGTTGATCAAAGTGGTGGCCTGGTACGATAACGAAATGGGATATGCCAGCCGGCTCGTTGAACTCATTGAAAAGTTTGTGTAGAGCCCGTTAATCAATTTGAATGATGTTGTTTTTGATGGCGAATTTCACAAGGTCCACCGTCGTCTTCAGCTCTATCTTTTTCATAATGTTATTTTTGTGCGTTTCCACGGTACGGACACTGATGAAAAGTTTTTCGGCAATATGACGGTTTGACATGCCTTCGGCAAACAGTTTAAAAATCTCCAATTCCCTTGGCGAAAGCTTTTTCAGCTTGTTTTCCTTTTCTTCCGGTTTAATCTTTTGATCCGACAAATAACTGTGCAGCAAAATATCAGTAATGCTTTTGGCGTAATACTCGTGGCCGTTGCGCAACGTATAAATGGCTTCCAACATTTGTGAGCGGTCGGCATCGCAACCCAAATGCCCTTTGGCTCCTGATTTTATGGTTCGCAATATAAACTTTTCGTCATTAAACAGTGAAAGTACCAGCAATTTGGCTTTGGGAAAAGTTTGCGGGAAAAACTGAATGTCTTCAATCAATTTTTCAGAAACCGAATAGGCAACAAACAATGCCACATGAACAGGGTTTTGCGGCGGATTTTCCATCAGGGCTTTGAGCGTTTCGTATGAACCGGTTATTTCGATGTCTTCCGAATCTTTCAGCAATGCTTCCAGCGCATCGGAAATGACGGGATAGGGGTTTATGAGCGCAACGTAAATCATGCCAGCATCGTTTTTCTACCGGCGAAATTAAGAAAAGTATTGGATTTTATTCCAATACCGTTTCGTTAGAAATCTTGTACGAAACTTTTATTCCGTTCTTTTTTTTTGAAAAATCAAAGTGGCCAGAATGGCTATTATTAAGGTCGTTACGAAGGTGGTAATGCGCGAAGTCAGTACCTGATCCATTCCGGTATTGATCCAAATTATGGTAAAAGTAATGCCGTAGATAATGGTGATAACCACCGCATTTCCATGGAACCGTTTCCAGAAAAGTGTCAGCAGGATGACCACCGAAAATGTTCCGCCAATGCCCGCCCATACATAGCTAACCAAAGTAAAAATGAAAGTTTTGCTCCCGGTAAACCATGATAACATCAGGGCAACCAAAGCCAATAAAGCGGTTATAACACGTGAAATCAACAGGTTATGACGATTGATCCTGTTTTTGTTTTTCATCAACGGCTTCAGGATATTTTCTGAAAATTCGGTAGCCGACAAGATCAACAACGAATCAGCTGTGGAAATCATAGCGGCAATGGCACCGGTAATGAGGATGGCCGCAAAAACGGGATGAAAGATGTGCAACATGACCTTGGGCATAACAAATTCGCGGTCGGCCAGTCCGCCTGCACTGCCTTCCGGACCAAAAATGGCCAAGCCGATCCATCCGATGGAAAGTGCACCGAGGTAGGCTACCAAGGTCCAGGCAATGCCCACATTACGGGCCATGCGGGCTTGCTGCGGATTACGAATGGCCATAAAACGGGTGGTAAGTTGCGGTTGTCCACCCAAGTATCCGAAAAACCAGGAAAAGCCGCCCACAATGACCACACCGATGGAAAATCCGGAAACAGCACCTGTCAATGAAGTATAGGATGGCCCGGCTTTGGAAAGGGCTGCCGCCATGCTTTGTGCATAAAGACCCGGATGATGGGCAAGGTAGTACATTCCGGCCAACGGCCCGATAATCAAAGCCACAATCATAACAAGGGCCTGTACTACATCGGTGTACACTACCGACCGGAACCCGCCGTAAATGGTATAAGGAATGATAACGGCGGCAGTAATCAGCATACCGGTACGGGCATCCAATCCGAGCATGGTATGCAAAGTTTTTCCGCCGCCAAGAAACTGGGCTCCCACATAAAAAAAGAAAAAGAAAACTATGGCTGCACTGGAAACCATGCGAATCAGTTGTGCCTTTTCGGGATGCGCTTTGGCAAGGAGTCCGGTAAAAGTGGTGACATTGTATTTTTCGGCCGCATCACGCAACCGCCAGGCGAGCAGTGCCCATGCCGTAACAATGCCTGCCACACACCCGATTGCCGTCCATATTTCGCTCAGCCCCATGGCATAAGCTGCACCGGGCAACCCCAGCAGTGCCCACGAAGATTCACCGGTAGCCCTTTCGGAAAGGGCCGCTACCCACCCCGGCAAATTGCGCCCGGCAATGGCGTAATCAGAACCGGATTTCACTTTTCTTCCCTGAAAAACACCCCATCCCATTAATAAGATGACATAAACCAACATGGTGATCAATATCAGCGTGCGACTTTCCATAACCTAAGATTTTTCATTCCACAGCTATCCAAGCTGCCATACAGGGCAGCCGTCAACAGCCCGTTACGATTTTTCCGTAAAAATAAAAATTCCTGCCACTTTTATACAAAATCCATTGGCTCTTTCGCCGGCAAATTTACTATACCATATGGCAATATACTGGTAATTATTATGTTATGCCATTCCTCAAACTGTATGTTAAATTATTCTTAACTGTAAACAATTCCGGCCAATAACATTTAACGGTTGTTTAACGCCGGCTTAAGACACAGGTAATACCAACCCTCCATATTTGCAGCACAGTAAACAAACCCATAAAAAATTAAAAAATGAGACAAAAGAAAAGTACCCCAACCTTGAAAATGGTCGTTGCGTTGGCAGCGGTTCTATTATTTGCTTTTTCTGCCTGTAAAAAGGATAATCCGGCACCGGAGCCCCAAGCTCCATCCATGAAAAGCCTGACCCTATCCGGAACAGGAAAAGACTATACGGCTGAGCTTGCCTTTAGCGAGGGAGTTTATAAGAACAAAGACAAAACAGGTGCGCTGGACAATAAAAGTTTGGTAGTAACCCTTGCAGGTGGAAAAGCCTCATTGGTTTCTTATACGGTTAATCATGTTGCAGGAAGTGAAAAGGCCACTGTGGAACTGAAGTTAAGCGACTACCCCGATGGCAACGAAAACATGTCGGTTCAACCGGCTTCGTCAGCCAGTATTTTTAATGCTTCGGGGGTGGCCATGCCAGCCACAGAGGTACAAAACAGCAAACTGAATGCGGCAGGACATCAGGTGATCACCATAAAAGATAATGGAAACGGCATCGGAACCCAAACAT
The DNA here is from genome assembly GCA_964473895.1 of uncultured Lentimicrobiaceae bacterium. GTDB lineage: Bacteria > Bacteroidota > Bacteroidia > Bacteroidales > F082 > Sulfidibacterium. The sequence goes on from CAYYRE010000060.1 coordinate 14,773, forward strand.
GGACAGCCAACAATACCTATCTTTTGGATGGATTTTGCTTTGTTAACAGCGGACAGACCCTGACCATTGAAGCCGGAACGGTTATCAAAGGAAAACCCGGTCAGGGGGTCAATGCCTCGGCGCTGATTGTTGCCCGTGGTGGAAAAATCATCGCCGAAGGCACCAAAGAAAAGCCTATTATTTTTACGGCAGAAGCCGATGATTTGAACGGTTCGGTAGGCGATATGGACGACGGCCTATGGGGCGGTGTCATTTTGCTCGGAAAAGCCAAACTGAACAGTGTTCCCAAAGAACAACAAATCGAGGGAATCCCTCAAACAGAACCTCGCGGAATTTACGGAGGAGACGATGATGCCGACAATTCAGGGGTGTTGAAATACGTTTCCATCCGCCACGGAGGTACCGATATCGGTGCGGGCAACGAAATCAACGGCCTGACCCTGGGCGGTGTAGGCAGCGGTACGGTGATCGATTACATCGAGGTGATTGCCAACAAAGACGATGGCATCGAGTTTTTCGGAGGGGATCCCAGAGTAAAGCATTTCCTCTCTGCTTTTAATGGCGATGATTCGTTTGATTATGACCAGGGCTTTCGCGGATTCGGTCAATTTTGGCTTGCCGTACAAGGTTTTCAACGAGGCGACCGCCTGGGCGAACACGATGGAGGAACCGATCCTGAAACAGGCAGACCGTTGGCAACACCTACCATTTACAATGTAACCTATATCGGCCAGGGCAAAAATGCCGGAAAAAGAACCGTTACTTTTCGTGACAATGCCGGCGGAACCTATGCCAATTCCATCTTTTTCAACCAGCAACATGGTATTGACATCGAATACCTTTCGTCGGAATGCAGTTGGACCCGTTTTCAAAAGGGAGACTTGCATATCCTGAACAACGTATTTTATCAAATAGGGGATACTATGCCGCTGTTTGTGAAGGCTTACGCCGGCGTAACCGATAACCAGATTTCGGCAGCCAATGATTCGTTGGCACGGTATTTTACGCAAGTGGGGAACCTGGTAGCCGATCCTGGATTGCGTATCTCCAATAAAAAATGGAGTATCATTCCCACAAAACATGTAAACGATAACCTGGCAGCTTATCCGGCCTCCTCTTGGTTCGACAAGGTAAGCTTCCGCGGTGCCGTTGACCCGAATGACAACTGGATTGCCGGTTGGACATTGTTTTCAAAACATTATATGGCCAAATAATCCAAATACATAACGATGATTGACCGGACAAGGTATGTTGGCAACAACCTCCTTGCCCGGTTTTGTTGAGAAAATAGAATCGATTTTAGTAAAAATCAAACAAACACCATAAAACAACCTGAACCCATGAGCCGAAGAAATTACATTTTATTTTTTTTCAGTTTATTCATTTCCCTCCCGGTCATAGCCCAAACGGGGATTATCCGCGGAAAGATCACCGATGCCCATACCGGTGAAACATTAATCGGGGCCACAGTAATTGTGGCGGGCACACACACAGGAACAACCTCTGACTTGGATGGAAATTATACGTTGGATCACCTGAAACCGGGAACCTATACCCTTATTTTCAGTTACGTCTCTTTTGCAACACAAAAAGTCGGTGATATCCATGTAAAAGCCGGGGGAGTTACCGTGTTAAATGTGCCCATGCATACCCTGCGTGTAGGATTAAAACAAGTGGAGATTAAGGCAAAAGCCATAAAACGCACGGAAGCCGCCATGCTGACCATTCAAAAAAAGTCGTCTAACGTGGTGGAGGGTTTGTCGGCCGAACAAATTCAACGTGCCGGAGACAGTGACGCCGCCGGATCGTTACAAAGGGTTACCGGTATCAGCATTGTCGATGGCAAATATGTTTACGTACGCGGCTTGAACGACCGGTACAGTAAAACAACTTTGAACGGTGCCGATATTCCCGGGCTGGATCCCAACAAATACACAGTGCAAATGGATATTTTTCCCAGTTCACTCATCGAAAACATTATGGTTTACAAATCGTTCAGTCCGGAATTACCCGGTGATTTTACGGGGGGTATGGTGAATATTGAAACCCGTGATTTCCCCGAACGTTTTATTTTGGAAGCCGGTATAAACCTGGGAATGAATACGCAGGCCAATTTTAATCCGCAATTTATTTCATACCCCGGAAGTGCCACCGATTTTCTGGGTTTTGACAATGGTTTCAGGAGCATTCCCTCTGCCGCCAGGGGCCGATTGCCTCAAT
>CAYYRE010000061.1:0-16569 GCA_964473895.1 uncultured Lentimicrobiaceae bacterium
GTTCCCAAATCATAATACAAGCTATCGGCACGTTGAATAAATTCACTCTCTTTACCGCGTTGTACTACAGCCATTCCCATAAGAATCAGGTCGGCATCGGTAGAATATTTTTTCATGATATCGTGCACGTGTTCTTCTTTTTTTCGTACGATGACAACCACTTCTGCCGTCATACGATGTTGGTTTAACAGGTATTGCAACCGGGATTTTATCGAGGCTTTTTTTTGTTTTTCGGTAGTAATCAGCAGAATACGGAATACGGCATTGTGCCAGGCGTAATCGGTATGGATAAATTTCATGAGGGAAAAGATAAGGCTTCCGTTATTGGATCCTCCGCGCAACCATACATCGACTTGCCGATAATTTCCAAAACCCCTTTTTTTATCATAATCCAGCATTACAATATTCAGGTCCAAGTCTTCGAAGTAACGTAACATTTGCGCAAAACGCACAGGATCTTTGGTATGCCGGCCCCATCCCAGTACCACTGTATTGGGTTCCATACCCGAAAAGCCATAAGTTGCCGACAGGCTTTCCATGGCCCCATACAGGTCGTTGCAAACCTGCCTGCGTTTAAATATGGCCTCATCCCCTTCCATCTCTTCTTCGGGAATGGCTTGATGGTGGGAAGGAAAAAGCCTGTTGGCCTGTGGTTTCAAAACCAAATCAAAATTAGAGATCATGCCGTGTTTCCCTGCAATAAATTTACTGAATTCCACCAGATAAGGCCGGCTGGTTTTCCCTCCTGAAAAAAGCAAGATATTGGCGCGCCAATTGGCTTCGGTAAGATGCATCTTTTTAAAACGTGTTAAAACCCAGCGGATAATAGACGCCAAAACGCTGGGCCAGATATCATCCATGGCCAAATGCAATTGTTTTCGCCGGATCAGGTAAAACACAAGGCCGAGAATGAGCAATGCCCCCAGCATGGCCACCATATCCAACTTAAACATAATCATAAAACTGGTAACAAACCCCACAATTCCTACCCAAGCCGGGATACGGAAAGCCGGCCGGAAATCGGTACTGGCCCATTTTTCCAAAACAAAAGCCAAATTGATAAAGCCGTATGCCGTAAGATAAAACATGGTCACCAGGCCGGCAATGGCATTCAAGTCACCCACCAGAATTCCCAATTCGGAAATCAGAAAAGTAAACAAAAGGGCGTTGCGGGGTTCATTATTTTTACCATGGCCTTTGGCCAGTATTTCAGGAGTGATACGGTCTTTTGAAATAGCCTGAATGATTCGTGGCCCACCCAAAATGCCACCCAGTGCCGATGAAAGCGTAGCCCCCCAAATTCCGGCCACCACCAAAAAAGGAATCCAGGCAATGGTCATCAAAAAATTATAGTTGGTAAGCAACAACTGCCGGTCAACAAACAAGTTAAAACTTACAGCCAAAACAAGATAAATAAGCAACCCCGTAAAAATGGAAAGCAAGGTCCCGGCAGGAATATCTTTTTGAGGGTTTTTCAGATCGCCCGACATGGCCACACCTGCCGTAAAACCGGTAACCGCCGGAAAAAAAATGGCAAATACCTGCGTGAAACTATTCGTTTGAAAAGGCACAAAACTTTTAGACACGGCCGCTGTTGCGGGATGAAGAAAAAACCCCACAAAAATGGAAATAAGCGACAAAGCAATAGCGCCCATCACTAAAAACTGGGTTTTTATGGCAAAATTGGTGCTGATGAGTGCTATTCCTGCAAGAAAAATTAAAACTACGGTTCCGATGATACGGGTATTGTGTATCGTAGGCCCTGCCATACCTAACAAATGTTGTATCGAAGGGATATCCAGGAAATTTTCCACAAACCCCACGATATACAAAGAAATGCTAAGTGCCGTTCCCACATACAGTGTAATGCCGATGGAACCGCCCATGGGCAAGCCCAGCGAACGGGAAAGAATATAATAAATCCCGCCGGCTTTGATTTTTTTATCGGTGGCTATGGAAGAGATACTCAATCCGGTAGTTACGGAAATCACATGGGCAAGCAAGATAACGGCCACACTACCCCAAATACCGGCCACACCAGCCACCCAGCCCAGCCGCAAATACATAATAACACCAAGAATGGTGAGTATCGAAGGGGTAAACACCCCGGCAAAAGCCCCGAATTTTTTTACTTTGTTTGGCATATCACTTTCCGGAAAACGGGTAAAAATAGGAAATTTTACGCGTATGGACCATGTCAAAAATTATCAACCTATCCGGATTCCATCCTAACCCGGTTTTTTTTTACCTTAGCACAAAAAAGATTATGTGTGCCAAAACGCGAAGACTAAAAACGTCCCGCAGGAAAAAAGAATCCAAAGGATCGCTTTTTAATATCCTGTTGATTTTTTTCCTCATTGCACTGGTAGCCGCACTGGTGGCGTACTTTTTTTATGAAGTGGAAAAGACCGGAAACAAGACAACCCCCAAACCGGCTACGGCAAAATCGGTTCAAATAAAAAAGCCATTGCCCCAAACAGCACTCAACGGCACTTGGGTCAGCACTTCGGACGGAAGAATTTTAGATATCAAAGGGAACCGGTTTACTTTGGAATTGCCTTCCGTTGCAGACCACGAAATCATTAAAGGAACCCTGCATATATCGGGTAACACGGTTCAGTTTGTTTACCATTCATCCGTTAACAGTTGTACCAGACAGCCGGGAACTTACCGTTTCAGCTTGCAAAAACAAAGTATTCGTTTTCATGTGATACAGGATGATTGTGCAGGACGAAAACAAATATTTGCCACTTTATGGGAAAAATTCTAAACCGGTTGCCATGAACAGAAAAACGTTATCGGGCAAAACCTCTTTTCAAAAACAAGTCAACAGTTTCCGCTATGCTTTTCAAGGAATATGGTTTATGATAAAATCGGAAAATCATTTCCGGATTCATCTGATCATCCTGGTCATGGTAGTCATAGCCGGGATTTTATTTCACCTAAGCACAAACGAATGGGTTTGGATCATTTTGGTTTCGGGAGCGGTTCTTTCGGCCGAAACAATGAACTCATCCATTGAACAACTCACGGATCTGGTACATCCCCACAAGGGCGAAAAAGCGGCACGAATTAAAGATTTGGCTGCCGGAGCCGTTTTACTCTCGGCCATTGCCGCAGCAATCGCAGGAGTTATTATCTTTGCGCCAAAAATTTTGGCTCTTTTATGAAACTGATTATTGACAGTGGTTCCACAAAGACACACTGGGTTTTTGTAGACGAGAGGGGAAAAACAGATGATTTCAAAACACCTGGATTCAATCCGTATTATGCTTCATCCGATGAAATCAAAAAAAGTATTGCCGCAGGGCTTCCCAAAAACATCCGGAGTAACGCGGTAGACAACATCTATTTTTACGGAACCGGTTGTTCCACTCCGAACAATTGCCTTAAAGTAAAAAACATATTACAGGTTTTTTTTCCAAAAGCCCTGATAGAAACCCATCATGACCTGTATGGGGCTGCAGTGGCCTTGCAAAAAGACCGGGAAGGCATTGCCGCCATTCTGGGTACCGGGTCTAACTCCTGTTTGTGGAACGGCCATGAAATTGTAGAAAACGTTCCTTCGGTAGGCTGGATTATTGGCGATGAAGGCAGTGCCACCTATCTCGGGAAAATCATGCTCAAAGCTTTTCTGAGCGGTGACATGCCCGAAGCCATTACGCATACTTTTTACGACTTTATCGGGCTTGATTTTGAAGGGGCTTTGCATAAAATTTACAGCGAACCCCATCCCAACCAATGGATTTCGGGCCTTTCCCCTTTTGCCTCAGCCCACATGGACCATACGGAAATACGGAACCTGGTAAAAAAGAATTTCAGGGATTTCCTCTCCTTGCAAGTGAAAAAGTACACCGGATACCAGGAAAAAGAAATCTCTTTTGTGGGGTCGGTAGCCTGGCATTTCAGGGAAGCATTACACGAAGTGCTTCAGGAAGAAGGGCTCCATTTGGGCATTATTTTGCAACAACCCATGGACGGACTCATTGCATTCCACACAAAGCATTAGCCATTGTCATTGGAAAGTTTCCGGTTGTTCTCCAGTTCTGTTTTCAGATATTTTGCTGTCAGGCTTTTTTCCGAAACGGCAACCTCTTCAGGCGTTCCTTCACAAATCACTTCACCGCCTGCATTTCCTCCCTCGGGCCCAAGGTCGATAATGTGGTCCGCCACTTTGATGACCTCCATATTGTGTTCAATGACCAACACCGTATTGCCTTTGTCCACCAATTTATTTAATACATCCAGCAGCACTTTTACATCCTCAAAATGGAGCCCGGTAGTGGGTTCATCCAGGATATAAAGTGTTTTACCCGTATCTTTTTTGGATAATTCGGTGGCCAGCTTAACCCGTTGGGCTTCCCCGCCCGAGATGGTCACGGAGGATTGTCCCAGGGTCAGGTACCCCAATCCCACATCTTTGAGTGTCTGCAACTTGTGTACTATGGGAGGAACACTGGCAAAGAAATCAACCGCCTGCCGGATGGTCATATTCAGGACATCATTTATGGATTTCCCTTTATAGCGCACCTCAAGGGTTTCGCGATTGTACCGCTTCCCCTGACAAGCATCGCACAACACGTACACATCGGGTAAAAAATTCATTTCGATCACCCTGACCCCCGCCCCTTTGCAGGTTTCGCACCGTCCTCCTTTCACATTAAAAGAAAACCTTCCGGGCTTATACCCTCTGATTTTTGCTTCGGGTAACTGGCCGTAAAGTTTCCTGATCTCATCAAAAACTTTGGTGTAGGTCGCCGGGTTGGAACGTGGCGTACGCCCTATGGGCGACTGGTCGATTTGTATCACCTTGTCGATGTTTTCCAATCCCCGGATGCTGTCATACGGTAACGGTTCTTTCAAAGCATGAAAAAAATGGGCATTCAGTATCGGATAAAGCGTCTCATTGACAAGTGTGGATTTTCCGCTTCCGGAAACACCGGTAACACAAATAAACTTCCCCAACGGAAAACGGACATCAATATTTTTCAGGTTATTTCCTCTGGCACCTTTTAACGTAATATATTTTCCGTTGCCGGGACGCCGTTTTTTTAAAACGGGAATAGATTTTTTACCACTCAGATACCGGCTGGTCAAGGTATCCTTTTGCACCATCTCTTCCGGCGTCCCCTGGGCTACGATTTCGCCCCCCAGTCTGCCGGCACCCGGACCGATCTCCAGGACATGATCCGCCGAAAGAATGGTATCTTTATCATGTTCCACCACAATGATGCTGTTTCCAATATCACGCAAGTCTTTCAAAGCTTGTATTAACTGGTGGTTGTCTCTTTGGTGTAAGCCGATGCTCGGTTCATCAAGAATATACATAACTCCGGTGAGGCGAGAACCGATTTGAGTAGCCAGTCTGATCCGTTGCGATTCGCCTCCCGAAAGAGTGGCAGCAGGACGGTTGAGGCTGACATAACCAATCCCCACCTCGAGCAAAAAATCAAGGCGGACACGAATCTCACGCAAAATTTCACGGGCAATACGTTGTTGTTTCGGATGCAGCCGTCCTTCAAGACCGGTGAGCCAAACTTTCAGCTCGTTTAAATCCATTTGGGCCAGTTCCGAAATGTTTTTGCCGTCGATTTTAAAATAACGGGCTTCTTTTTTCAACCGTGCCCCACCACAAACGGGACAGGTTCTTTTGTTCATGAATTTACCGGCCCATTTTTTGGAAGAAACGGAAGCACTTTCGTTACGGGAACTGTTCAGGTAACTGACCAATCCCTCATACGAAAGAGCATACGAAGAGGTGATGCCGAGATATTCTTTTTTTACCTCCACTGTTTCGTTGGCACCATACAAAATCACATGAATAGCCTTCTCCGGAATCTCCCTTATGGGAGTATCCAACGAAAAACCGTACTTCATTCCAATGGTTTCGATTTGCTGAAACACCCATGTATTCCGGTATTCGCCGAGAGGGGCGATTCCGCCTTTGCGGATGGAAAGCGCTTTATCCGGAAACACTTTTTCCAGATCCACTTCTTCGACCACCCCCAAGCCGTTGCATCGCGGACAGGCCCCATGAGGAGAATTAAACGAAAACAGATTGGGTTCCGGATCGTCGTAAGCAATGCCGGTGGTAGGGCACATCATTTTACGGCTAAAATACCGCCCCTCGCCGGTCTGTTCATCCAAAACCATTAAAACACCTTTTCCCTGCTTTAATGCCGTGGCAACAGTTTTAGACAACCGGTTTGTTACATTTTCCCGGATCAACAAACGGTCTACCACCACTTCAATATCGTGGACCTTGTAACGGTCGAGTTGCATCCCCGGGGAAATTTCACGGATTTGTCCATCCACGCGAACACGTAAGAATCCCTGTTGCCGCATACGCTCAAACAGCTCGCGGTAGTGACCTTTCCGGCTACGAACCCAAGGGGCAAGGACAGACACTTGTTTTTCCCGGTATTTTTCGGCAATTAATCCCACAATTTGTTCCTCGGTGTATTGCACCATTTTTTCACCGGTATTGTACGAAAAAGCTTCTGCAGCCCGGGCAAAAAGCAACCGGAAAAAGTCATAAATTTCGGTAATCGTCCCCACGGTAGAACGGGGGTTACGGTTCACCGACTTTTGTTCGATGGAAATCACCGGGCTCAAACCGTTGATCTGATCCACATCGGGCCGTTTCATGTGACCGATAAACTGCCGGGCATAGGCCGAAAATGCTTCAATGTAACGCCGTTGCCCTTCTGCATAAATTGTATCAAAAGCAAGAGAAGATTTACCGCTGCCGCTCAAACCGGTAATAACAACCAGCTGATCGCGCGGGATGTCCACATCGATATTTTTCAGATTATGCACACGTGCACCCCTGATTTGCAGCAGTTCCTGCACTCCATCATGCTCTTTTTCCCGGTTTTTTTCCATAACAAGTTGCCTCAAAAAGGCTTTTTGAACAAATTGCCGGCAAAATTACGGCTATTCCTTCAATTTTTCATCCGTCAGGTTAAAAGGGGCATCCGGAATTTTAATTTGATAGGTTTTGTGATGTGTATTTTTTAAAGAGCCCTTCCGGAGCCAGGGGTTAAAATATTTGAGCAATTTATAGGAAATTCCCTGCTGATGAGCAAAATCGGCCCAGCTATTGACCCGTCCGTTTACTTCAACGATATGTACCGGAATCACCGGATATTCCTGTGACGGTTCAATATAAAAACCATATTTTTCGGGGTTTTCGAAAATCATTTTTAATGCCAGCATGCGATAGATGTACCGGGAAGTTTCGTCGGCCACCAACAAATCATAAAAAGAAGTTGCTTTTTGATCTTTCAAAAAACGCTGAATTCTCTTTTGCCCCGCATTGTAGCTGGCGATAACCAAGGCCCAGCTTCCAAATTTCGCATACGACTTTTTCAGGTAACGGCATGCTGCACGGGTTGATTTTTCCACGTCGTAACGTTCATCCACTTCTTTATCCACTTCAAGGCCGTATTCTTTGGCAGTAGATTTCAACAATTGCCAAAATCCGGTGGCATGCGAAGGTGATACCACATTTTGCAAACCACTTTCCACCATGGGCATGTAGCGGAAATCCGGTGGAATATTTTCATCTTTGAGGATGGTATCGATCATGGGCAACCAGCGGTGGGCCCTTTTGATGAGCTGCAAAGTAGAAGAGTGCCAATAAGTATTGACCGAAAGCTCTCTGTCGAGCGCTTCCCTTACATAAAAAATATCCAAAGGAACAGGCTCCCCGGCAAAGCTTAACGTGTCGGGAATGGAAAGCGGCACAATTTTATAATACTGCTTATTGGTTCCGGGCATACTTACGTCACGCTGGCGGTACTGAAAGACCACCCCTCCAACGAGGAAGGCCAGCACGATCAACAACAAGAGAAAATAAGAAAGGTTTCTGTTCATAATTGTTTTTGGTAAACCTTTTCTACGGGTCAAAAAGGAGATTCAAAACCCTTGAAGAAAGGGGCATTTTTATCTTTCTCGGAAAGGATGGGTTGATCGATCCCCCATTCGATTCTCAAATCGGGATCGTTCCATCGCAGACTACCTTCAGAAGCTTTATTATACACATTGGTACACTTATAGAAAAAAACCGTATGGTCTTCGAGAGTTACGAAACCGTGGGCAAAACCCGGAGGTACCCAGTACATCCATTTGTTCTTATGGGTTAGGACTACCGAAGCCCATTGTCCGTAAGTAGGAGAATTTTTTCGCAAATCCACCGCCACATCCAGCACAGCCCCATGCATGACCCGTACCAGTTTTCCCTGGGTAAAAGGAGGCTTTTGAAAATGCAGCCCGCGCAACACACCTTTCACCGACTTCGACTCGTTGTCCTGTACAAAATTCTGATCGATGCCCAGTTTTAAAAAGGTTTCTTTATTATACGACTCAAAAAAGTAACCCCGCTCATCCTCAAACACTTTCGGTTTTAAAATATACAGATCGGGGATTTTTGTTTTGATAATTTCCATGAAAATAAAATTTGAAGTAAAGATACGCTTTTCGGAAAAGCAAAAGCAAGCTTATCCGAAACGAAACATCATCGTCATCTATTGGGATGTCGTTTTACAGATTCACAGCATCATTCTTTCTCTATAATGTTAACTTTCCCACTCCAATCATACCGGTTTATTTTGTTCTATTCTTCTTATTTTCAAGGATTTGTTTTAACCGTTGGGTTTTATGCTGCACATCCAAAGTTATGGCATACACCGAAACGGTAGCCCCCGATATAGCATCAATATTTTTGCCGATTTCGAGGGACTGTCCTGCCGAATATCCAGAAAACTGCTTTAGCCATCCCCTGCTGGTAATCTCCTGTCCATGTGTTGCCGCATAATGAAATACTTTGACCATAAAAACCGTACCATCCACCCGGAAAAGAATAAAATAATCAAAATATTCGTATTCGATATTTTCAACAAGTTTGCCGGAAGAGGAGGAACACCCGCCCGCCCGGCAGCTGTTTACCCGCCCCACATAAAGATAATATTGCACCCCTTTACGGGATGGCACCGTGACCTTGAAATATTTTCCGGGCAAAATTCCTTTTTTTTCCGTCAACAAAAGAGAATCTTCCAACCGATTCAACCTAACATGATCAGATTTCAACAGTTTCCGTAAAGTCTTTTGAATGGATTTGTTCCCATATTCCAAGGCATCCTGCCCGAAAGGAAAAACGTAAAACACCGTCAGCATACTGAATAAATACCATTTCATAGCATTTTGTTTTTTTAAAACCATTAAAGGAATCCTTGAATGTCATTTCGGTTGCCCTCATCAAAGTTTACCGCCACTCAACCCTCCATGTCAGAACATAAACCCAATCCCTGCATTAAACAACGTGGAATTATCGTCTGATGCTGTTTTAAAAAACTGCACATCGGATTTCAACACCACACCTTTAACAGGCTTCCAGCTGAATCCAACAGTAATAACCCGGATATGAAAAGCGGGATTTTTATCAATACCCTGGGCCACCGTCCGTTGTGTATCCAGAATAGAATAGCGCACAAAGGGCATTAAAACGGACTTTATTGTTTTCGAGAGACGGAAGATATTATACCCCATTTCAACATAAAATCCCTCCATACTTTTTCCGAGATCTCCCGGCAAACCGTTTCCTACATTAAAATAATTGTATTGCAACGTGTTAGAAAGTCTTGTATAATAAAACTGTCCCCGCCACTGAAAACCTTTTAGTGAATACCGGACATCGCCACCCCACATCATGACTCCCACGATGGACGAATCGGCTCTGACTGTTTCAAAAACATTGGCTTTGTCCAAGCCTTCAAACAGAGAACTCCCGGTTTTCCCAAAATAGGCAGAAAGTCCCACATTCAGCCCGCGTACACCAAAATAGGATATTCTACCCGCAAAATTCAGAGAGCTCATGGAGGCAATGGCCCCCTTTTGCCTACCCTTCCGCAAGCCGGTTCCGGACAATGTTTTTTTTCCATCAAAACTGTTCAGCCCATTCATAACAAAGAACTGATAGCGGAGCGAAGCAGGAAAAACAGTACCCGTTACTCCTACACCGATTTCACGCCAAGTAGTAGGAACCAGGTATTTATCCACCAACGGACGTTCCACACCAAGAAAAGCAGTAGGTTCATGATATTCATTAATAATTCCCATTGGGATAAGCATCAGACCTCCACGTATATTCAGAAATGAAGTGGCTTTATATTGCAGGAAGGCCTGTTCCACAAAGACTTCTTTCACGTGTTCAAATTCTATTTCCGAAATAAATTGCCATCTTTTACTGAAACGGTATCCAAAAAGCAAAACCAACCGGTGAACATCCAAGATACCGTTATATTGCATCTCCTTTCCGATTTGCTGATTAAAATGCACTTCACCATATCCCCCAATCAACAAGCGGCCTTCTGTTGCCAAAAGTTTTTCAGCACTGTTCATAAGTACAGGAGATAAGCTGTCCTTGCTTATCCCCCTATCCCCCTGGCCATATATCGCCGGAACCATCAAAAAAAGTAGTGTTGCCAAAACAATCTTTCTCATCATAATTTTTTTACTGTAAAGATATTCACAGTTAAAACAGGGCGAGATACCTTGATGAGGGTATTCTTAAAAAAAGATAATCGCAAGACGTTAAACCTATTTTTCAACAACTTTTTTTGGCACAAATCAAAAAAATACGGCCATTTCCTAATGCGTGTGAAAATCGCCCCATGTTCCATGGAAACCAAAAGTCTTTTCATTTCTGCCTACGGTAATAAATGACAAGGCATAACAATAAAATAACTCTTTGTTAACATTCTTATGGGCAATTCTCTTTAATCTTGTTGCCATTATTACGGTACAAAAAAACGTTGAAAACCGGTTATTACAAATGATAAAATGAATCATAAAAGATCATTGGAACTCGTCGTTATTTCTGACACCCATTTAGGTACTTATGGTTGCCGCAGCAAAGAACTGACTCAATATTTACGAAGTATTCAGCCGCAAACGTTGATACTCAATGGTGATATTATCGACATGTGGCAGTTTACCAAACGCCAGTGGAAACCCTCACACACATCCGTGCTTACCGAAATCATGTCATTGGTCGGTACCGGAACCAAGGTGTTCTATATTACCGGAAACCATGACGAAATGTTGCGGCACTTTACCGGTTTTGAAACCGGTTCGTTTTCCATTGTTAACAAAATGGCTTGGACATTAAGCAATGGACAAAAAGCTTGGATCTTTCACGGAGATGTTTTTGATGTTATGATGGAACATTCCAAATGGCTAACCCGGCTGGGGGCATCCGGTTATGACATACTGATTTACATTAACAGTTTTGCCAACTTTATGAGCCGCTGGATGGGAAAAGGGCCCATTTCCATTGCCGCCGGAATAAAAAACAAGGTAAAATCTGCTGTAAAGTATATGAATAAATTTGAGCACATTGTGGCAGAAACAGGGGCAAGAAACGGTTTTGATTATGTGGTATGCGGACATATTCATCAGCCACAGAAATCCACAATAAAAACGGGTTATGGAGAAATAACTTACCTCAATTCAGGAGATTGGATTGAAAACATGACAGCTTTGGAATTTGATGGAACAGCATGGAACCTTTACCGGCATACCCTCGATGATAATGTGTTTAAAGGGATAAATGAAGTTTTGCTTATCCCCAGTTATAAGGAAATATTCAGTGCGTTAAAAAAAGAAATTATTACTTTTTAAAAAAAGTATTCCTGTATCGGACACATAAATCAGGGGGAAATGAAAGAGAAACTATTTCACCCTGTACAGATTCAAATCCTGAAAATCAAAACTGAAATCGGTGAGTGGAGAAACCGGTTTCATCTTTATTTCCGCCGGTTTGCCTGAAAAGTCTCTGTTGAAAAGAACAAAAGCATCGGCATGCATGCTACGGTCGTGCCATTTTACAATAAATACCGAATTTTTATACCATTCCAAATATCCGTACATCCGTTTGGAACGTTCGCAGGCAAGCCGCAAGGTATCGTTTTTCAGGGTAATGTCCACATTGCCGAACCAGGCATCGCGGTAGGTTCCCACAAAAGGCTGCAACTGGGGAGGCTGAACACCCGAGGTTTGTTGTTCACGGACTTTTTTCCAAACGGCAGCCGTTATTTCCGCTGCCATTTTTTGACGTTCTTCCACCCTTTTGCGGTATTCATCTACCCGCCGGGTTCCTTTCACTCCGAGATAACCATCCAAAATCTGATCGGTAACACACTGGAATGCCGCTCCCGACTCCTGGTTGGTCAATACAATAATTCCGAGTTTGATTTCGGGAATAAGGGTGATTTCGGTCACCATACCGGCCAGGCCTCCCGTATGCCAAATTTCCTTATATCCCTTTACATCCTGCATAAACCAACCCAAACCGTACGCCCTGAAATGGGAATGATACGGCCCATTGCGACGGGCCGGAAGAATGGTTTGCGGCGAAAACATTTCCCTGTTTTCCTTTTCACTGAACAAACGATATTGCAACCGGTCTCCGTATTTTCCCCCGTTCAGCCTGACGGTAATCCATTTGACAAGATCATGCAGATTGCTGTTGATCCCGCCGGCCGGATTAGCCACAGGCTGGTCAAAGCGGGGCACTATCCTGAGTTTTCCGTTGACCGGCACATGGGCATCCGCCATATTGGAAGTGTCTTTTATTAAGTCATAACCGGGAACACTTTCGCTCATCCCAATCTTTTCAAAAATATTTTTTTTGACAAATTCTTCCCAGGACATTCCGCTTACGCGATGAATCACTTCTCCGGCAACAATGTATAGCAGGTTATCATACGCAAATTTCGACCGGAAACCCGAAACCTGTTTCAAATAACGCAGGTTATGGATCAAATCGTTTACCGTAAAATTATTTCCCGACGGGAAAATCATCAAATCACCGGCCCCCAGTCCAAGCCCACTCCGGTGGGTCACCAGGTCACGAATGGTGAAATTTTCGGAAACATAAGGGGCGTAAACTTGAAATTCGGGAATATACTTTTGCACTTTGTCATCCCAGTGTAATTTCCCGCGATCGGCCAAAATGGCCAGTGACGCCGTAGTAAAAGCCTTGCTGTTGGAAGCTATGGCAAAAAGGGTATGGGTATCCACCTTTTTCCCGGAGGCAATGGAACGCACCCCGTAGCCTTTGGAAAGCACCACTTTTCCATCTTTTACAATGGCAACAGCCATACCCGGCACATGAAAGGTTTTCATGGAACGCAGCACCAGGCTGTCTACCTGGTGCGAAGTAAGCGGCTGTGAGAAAGCGCCGGCCATTTCCCCCACAAGGAAAAAAGCCACCAAAACAAAACGTATCAATGATTTCATAACCTAAATTTTAAAACTCAAAGATACATTATTCCTTTTCATTTCACTCGTTTGCATTGGGTATTCTTTTCATCATTCCTTTTTTACATCAGAATAAATCGTCTAAAGACCTTGCTTTTCCACCGGTTTCACCGAAAATATTGCCACCTTTGCAAAAACCTTGAAAAAAACCGAATATGTCAAAATACGCCTTTGATGCCGTTGTTTTTGACCTCGATGGGGTCATCACAAAAACAGCCACCGTTCACAGCCATGCCTGGAAAAAAATGTTTGATGACTTTTTGAAAAAACAGGCGGAAAAAACTGGCCAACCTTTCCGTGCGTTCACCCAGGCTGATTATCTGGCATACGTTGATGGGAAACCACGCTATGACGGGGTAAAGAGCTTTTTAGCATCGCGCAATATCCACCTGCCGTACGGCACACCGGAAGACACACCGGACAAAGAAACCGTTTGCGGACTTGGAAACAAAAAAAACGAAGCTTTTAATGAGGTTTTGCGTAACGAAGGGGTAGAAACTTATGCCTCTACAATTGACCTTATGAAAACATTACGAAAGAACGGCATACATGTGGGAGTGGCCTCTTCAAGCAAAAATTGTGAAGCGGTATTAAAAGCTGCCAGCCTCGAACATTTGGTCGAGACACGGGTAGATGGTGTGGTTTCGGCACAGTTAAAACTAAAAGGCAAACCGGCACCGGACATTTTTATTACTGCTGCCAAAAATCTGGGCGTGAAACCCCATCGGGCCGTGGTGGTGGAAGATGCCGTATCGGGGGTGGCTGCCGGGAAAAACGGAAATTTCGGGCTCGTGTTAGGCGTAGCACGTGAAGGAAATGACCGTGCATTGCGGCAAAACGGGGCCGACATAGTAGTAACAGACCTGAAAGAAACGAATTTGGAAAAAATCAATGACTGGTTTTTAAACGGACTCCCTGCCGACAACTGGAAGCTGGAATATTTTGATTACGACCCGCACAAAGAACGTTCGCGGGAAGCCTTACTGACCATCGGAAACGGATATTTCGGTACCCGTGGAGCCATGGAAGAAGCCGATGCCAATGAGATCAACTACCCGGGTACTTATGTTGCAGGAGTTTATAACCGGCTGGTTACCCACATTGCAGGAAAAGATGTTGAAAATGAAGATTTTGTCAACTGTCCCAACTGGCTGCCCGTCCGGTTCAAAATTGAAGATGGCCCGTGGATAGATATAAACAAAGCTGAAATCCTTGACATTACAAGAACTTTAAACTTTAAAACGGGATTATTCACCCGGAGCATGACCATAAAAGATGAAGAAGGAAAGATCAGCCGGATTGAATCGGAACGCTTTGCCAGCATGGACAATCCGCACATTGCCGCTTTGCGCTATCGTGTGATCCCACAAAATTATTCGGGAAATATCACCTTTATGAGTGCGCTGAACGGCGCCATTGAAAACGGTGGCGTTGAACGTTACAAAGCGCTGCAGTCAAAACATTTACACCCCCTGGAACAAGGCAGTGACAGCCAAATTGTTTACCTGAAAGTAAAAACCGTGCAATCGGACATTGAAATTGCCGAAAGCGCACGGCTTACCCTGACGAAAAACGGTCAACTGATCAACGACAATCTGGCCCATACTACCGAATCAGGGATGGTTTTCTCGTTTGGCGATCAATATATCCAACAGGGGGAGGTTTTTCAACTGGAAAAAATCGTGACGCTGTTTACCAGTCGCGAAGAACGAAACCCGTTGATTTCCAGTCTATCCGCAGCAAAAGCAGCAGGGAGTTACGAAGAATTATTGAAAGCCTCTGCAAAACAATATCAAAAAATATGGGACGAGATAGACATCCATTTGACAGGTAACCGATTGTCGCAAAAGCTTTTGCGTTTACATTTGTATCACCTGATGGTTTCCGCTTCACCCCATAACGAGAAACTGGATGCCGGTATTACAGCCCGCGGATTACATGGCGAAGCGTATCGTGGCCACATCTTTTGGGACGAACTTTTTATTTTACCTTTTTACGACATTCATTTTCCGAAAACAGCCCGTGCATTATTAATGTACCGCTACCGCCGGCTCGACAAAGCCCGTGAATATGCCCGTGCCAACGGCTATAAAGGGGCCATGTTTCCGTGGCAAAGTGGTAGCGATGGCAGCGAAGAAACCCAAATACTTCACTTGAATCCTGTATCGGGTGAATGGGGGCCCGACCACTCCTCACTGCAAAGACACGTTTCCCTTGCCGTAGCATACAACGCATGGCAATATTTTCATATTTCGGAAGATATCGGATTTCTTGAACGTTACGGTATGGAAATGATTTTGGAGATTTGCCGGTTTTGGGAAAGTAAAACGCAATGGGACGAAACATTGGGCCGTTACAGTATTGAAGGAGTCATGGGGCCGGATGAATTTCATGAAAAATATCCCGGTACAAATAAAGGCGGGCTGAAAGACAATGCTTATACCAACATCATGACCGCCTGGCTGTTTAAAAAGGCCGGACAATTGTACCGGTTGTTAAGCCCGGAAGCCAAAGAGAATCTTAAAAAATCCATTCATTTCGATGAAAAGGAACTTGAAAAATGGGAAGAAATCAGAAAAAAACTCCGGCTCGTCATTTCAGAAGAAGGCATTATTGCCCAATACGATGGATGGTTTGAACTAAAAGAACTGGATTGGGATGCCTACCGTAAAAAATATGGCAATATTTACCGTATGGATCGCCTGCTGAAAGCCGAAGGCAAATCGGCGGACGAATATAAAGTAGCCAAGCAGGCAGACATGCTCATGACATTTTATAATCTCGAAAAAGAGGAAGTGGATGATTTACTCAACGACATGGGTTACCAATTGCCGGAAGACTACTTACAGAAAAACCTGAAATATTACCTGGCAAGAACTTCACATGGATCCACACTCAGCAGGGTTGTCCATGCCCAACTGGCCCAAATGACAGGTGACAGCCAGCTGGCATGGGAACTTTATTCCGATGCACTGGCAAGCGATTATAATGATATACAGGGAGGAACCACCGGCGAAGGGATTCATGCCGGAGTTATGGCCGGAACCATTATGATTGCCCTCAACACATACGGGGGCATTAACCTGAAGAAAGAGCATTTGGAAATCAGGCCGCAACTTCCGGACTCCTGGGAAAAAATGAATTGCAAGCTTCATTTTAAGAAGAAAAAATACGTTTTGGAACTCACCAATGAAGAAGTAAAAATGGATGTTCAGAAATGAGGTTTGCCTATGAATAAATTCACAG
>CAYYRE010000062.1:0-16339 GCA_964473895.1 uncultured Lentimicrobiaceae bacterium
TCACTGGAATAGCTGTTCCGGTGAAAAGGGTTTTTTTGTTTTATGCCATCTCTTTTTTAGCTTTACAGTATCTTTTATGCGCTGTAAAACAAGAATATCGAGCCAACTTTTTATAGAGTCCGTTTGTTACCGAAAAAATCATTTACCTTTGTCTTTCACAAAATAATCAGCCATGGACAGGGAAATCATCCGTCTGGATAAAATAGCGCGGCATTATCATGTTGGTTCCGAAATTGTAAAAGCTTTACAGGATATCACACTTTCTATTCAGAAAAATGAATTTGTGGCCCTGATGGGGCCTTCGGGTTCCGGAAAGTCCACCCTTATGAACGTGTTGGGTTGTCTGGATACGCCTACCAGCGGGCATTATTTTCTCAACGGGTTGGATGTGAGTAAAATGAGTGATAATGAGTTGGCGGAGGTCCGCAACAAGGAAATCGGTTTTATTTTTCAGACGTTTAACCTGCTGCCCCGTTCCACCGCCTTGGAAAACGTGATGCTCCCGCTGATCTATGCCGGTATTTCAAAACACGAGAGAATCCGCAGGGCGGAAGAAGCACTGGCCAGCGTTCAACTGGCCGACCGTATGAACCACAAACCCAATGAACTTTCGGGTGGCCAACGGCAGCGTGTAGCCGTGGCGCGGGCATTGGTGAACAAGCCTTCCATTATCCTGGCCGACGAGCCCACCGGAAACCTTGATTCGAAAACTTCGGTGGAAATCATTGGCTTGTTGGAAGAAATTCACCGGAAAGGAAATACGATTGTTTTGGTCACCCACGAGGAAGATATTGCCGAACATGCCCACCGCATTATTCGCTTGCGCGATGGGAAAGTAGAAGAAGATAAACCCAACGAAAATATTATTACGGTCAGCCGGACTGATGCGGTGACCGTATAAAAAACAAAGGAGTGATGAGTGAACAATGGAAAATCTATACCAAAACGGGTGACAAAGGAACCACAGCCCTTATCGGCGGCACGCGGGTGCCCAAATACGACCTGCGCATAGAAGCCTACGGCACCGTTGATGAGCTGAACGCCTATATCGGGCTGCTTCGTGATTTGGACATCGACCCCCACAGCAAAGCCATCCTGCTCGAAATACAAGACCGGCTGTTTACCATGGAAAGCAGCCTGGCCAAAGATGACAAACCGGCTGTCCGTCCTCTTCCGGTGTTGCATTCCGAAGATGTGGAATTGCTTGAAAAAGAGATGGATAAAATGAATGAAACCTTGCCCGAACTGACGGCATTTATTTTGCCGGGGGGGCACATCACGGTTTCAACCTGTCACATTGCCCGTACGGTTTGCCGGCGTGCCGAACGCCTCACATTACACATGAACGAAACTTATCCCGTCGATCCGGTAAATATTCAATACCTCAACCGGTTATCCGATTACCTTTTTGTACTGGCCCGGAAGTTTTCACAAGACTTTCATGTTACCGAATCTATTTGGAAACCACGGGTTTGAGAAATCTTTCCAATTTTTTCAAATTTTTCCTGCCCGTATTAAAAAAAAATTACTTTTGCAAAAATTTTAACCTTAAAATTCAAGCAATGTACTGGACGTTGGAATTAGCTTCAAAATTAGAGGATGCCCCTTGGCCGGCTACCAAGGATGAGCTGATTGAATGGTGCCTTCGTACCGGTGTTACATCGGAAGTGATTGAAAACCTGAGAGAGCTGGAAGATGAAGAAGAGGTCTATGAAAAAATTGAAGACATTTGGCCGGAATATCCTACCAAAGAGGACTTCTTCTTTAACGAAGATGAGTATTAAAGCATTGTTTTTTATAGCATGAAGCAAAAAGGCTGTATCTTACGGATACGGCCTTTTTTTATAAACACATCCCGATGCCGTACAACAGCGAAAACAACAGCGTGGATAAAGCCAGCCGTTTTAAAAACGGATCCAACAGGGTTTCATCGGCGGTTTTCATAATTTTGACGGCATCCCGTAGAAACAAAGGAAAAACGAGCAGAAATAGGAAATTCCAGGGGGTACGGTACTGCCATACCGCATAAATGAGGGAGAAAATCCATCCCAAAACGAGCAGTGAAAGGTGATAATACCTTGCTTTTCGATATCCCATGCGGGAGGCCAAAGTATGTTTTCCGGCTGCTTTGTCGTTTTTTGTATCACGCATATTATTCAGGTTTAACACCCCTGTGCTGAAAAAGCCCATGGCCGATGCCGGTAACAAAAGCGCCCAGCGAAATTGAAGGGTGTTCAAATAATAAGTCCCCATGACGGCCACCCATCCGAAAAAGAGAAAAACAAAAAAGTCGCCCCAACCTTTATAACCGTAAGCATGATCTCCCGTGGTGTATTTTATGGCGGCGGCAATGGCGCCCACACCAAGCAATAAAAACAAGAAAGCCGTGAGAAAATGATTTCCCAAAGCTGCATAAAGCAATCCTAACCCCGAAAGAAATGAGAGCAGGGCAAAAATAATGATGGCCGATTTCATTTCGCCCGGTAAAATTTGTCCGCTTTGTACGGTTCGTTGCGGTCCTACCCGTTTCTCGTTATCGGTGCCTTTCAGAGCATCGCCGTAATCGTTGGCCAGATTGGAAAGAATTTGCAAAAACAGCGTTGTCACCAACGACAGGATAATCACAATGGTGTGGTATGTTCCATCGGCAATGGCCAGTAAACTTCCCATGAGGGTAACAGACAGCGCCAAAGGCAAAGTCCGTAACCGGAAAGCTTCGATCCACACACCCATACGGGAAGGTTGATGCGCCATGGGATCCATCAATTACGGAAACTTGGGATATTTATGAAAATCGGGATCCCGTTTTTCGAGGAAAGCATTTTTTCCTTCCTGAGCTTCATCGGTCAGGTAATACAACAAAGTGGCGTTTCCGGCAAATTCCTGCAGACCGATTTGGCCATCCAGTTCGGCATTCAGTCCCAATTTAATCATGCGTAAAGCCATGGGGCTGCGTTTGTGCATGGTGAGGCACCATTCCACCGTTTCGTCTTCTAATTTTTCCAACGGCACTACTTTATTGACCAGTCCCATTTCCAGTGCTTCCTGCGCTGTATATTGTTTGTTCAGAAACCATATTTCCCGTGCTTTTTTCTGTCCTACAATGCGGGCAAGATATGAAGAACCCAATCCGGCATCAAAACTACCCACTTTGGGACCCGTTTGTCCGAAACGTGCATTTTCGGAAGCAATGGTTAAATCGCAAACCACGTGTAACACATGGCCTCCACCAATGGCAAATCCGTTTACCATGGCAATGACAGGTTTGGGTAAGGTGCGTATTTTCCGCTGCACATCCAGCACATTGAGCCGCGGGACGCCATCTTTTCCAATATAACCGCCTTTCCCTTTCACATTTTGATCGCCTCCTGCGCAAAAAGCTTTGTCGCCCGCACCGGTAAGAATCACACTGTAAATGGTCAAATCTTCACGGCAAATGTCCATGGCTACAGACATTTCGGTCGTTGTGGTGGGGGTAAATGCGTTATAATATCTCGGACGGTTAATGGTTATTTTGGCAATGTGGTTCCATCGTTCGAATTTTATCTCTTCAAAATCGCGAATTTTTTTCCATTCTCTTTTTTGAGCCATTGTATTTTTATTTTTTACCTGTGCAAAAGTAATCCAAATTTTCCATCCCCAAGCATATTGGCAGAAGAGGAGCCAGGGGTGACCGGGCAGCGGCCGGTTAATGGTCAGGTGCTTGTTGAGCCATCGCCCGGCAGTGGTTTGCCGTAGGCAAGTTGATGAGCTCCTGACGGAAAACAAGGAAGATTTTATTTACTGGAAAATTCCTTCTTCATTTTGTTTTTCACGACGGAGGTGGCGGCTTTCACCGAAAAGCGGGCCAGTTGTTCCAATACAAAAGGCAGGTTATCCATGGGAATCATACTCACGGTTTCCTTGATGGGGATAACCTTGTGCAGGCGCAGATTGGCCCGCATGATCCAGTCCATGGTAAACTCGTTCCGCATCCAATATTTACTGTCTTCCCCCATAGCATTCAGCCATTTTACGCCACCATCCCATTTGCCTTTGCTTTTAATAAAATAGAGGGAAAAGGCGCCGATAATTTTCTGGAAATTGATGGTTTCCTGGTCGCGGAGTGAGCTGGCTATTTTTTCCAGTGTTTTCTGGTCCAGGGTGTTGTTTTGCATGGCCCGGGTAATTCCCTTGGCAAAAGTTTGATGTTGTTTCAAAATTTCATTGAATCCCATGCCGCATCCATCCGGGTTTAACATTCCCGAGGCCCCGAAAAAGATAATGTTGTCCAAAGCATATTTTTTGAGTGCGCCCGACACGATGGTGCCTCCAAGGTTTTGGATTTTTTTTCCTTCGGGTTCCAGTTTGGTCCATGTTTCCCTGAAAATATCCGTCAACTCGGCCGGGTTGCCCATGGTGTTGCTTCTTCCCTGAAAAACATAAATATTGGTACGTGTTTCGGTTAGCGGATGAATGCCCACATAGGTGTTGAATTCATCATTCAGCGGATAATATTCCAGCACGTAGGGTTTTTCCTTTTGGGGATGTTCGATGAGCCCGCCGAAAATAACCCAGGCATCGTGTCGTTTGATCAAATCGTGTTGGGCAACGATTTTAGAACCGGAGCCCATGGCATCGATGAGCAGACGGGCAAAATATTTGCCTTTGGAAGTTTTCACTACGACACCGTTATCTTTGTAGGAGTAATCCTGAAATGATTCCTGGCGTATGACTGCCCCGTTGGCTGTGGCACGGTCAATCCAAAGTTGTAATACTTTGTTGTGGTCCATAATCACGCAGTCGTCTTTCATATTATGGGTCTGCGTGGGCGAAGTAAACCGGATTTCATCAAAACGGGAAGCCACGGCTTCCTCAATGTCGTATTTTTTGGCCCGGTCGGCATAGCTGTACCACGTGCTGGAGGTGGTTCCGGGTTTTCGCCGTTCAATCACCAAAATTTTAAACTGCTTACTCAGTTCAACGGCAGCGGTCAGGCCGGCCGGTCCTGCACCGGCGATAATGATATCGTATTTTTCTGTTTGTTCTTTCATTTTTTTCGGGATTTTCATGTTTTTCACAACCAACAGCGGAAATTAGTATGGTTTTTAATATATAACATGCTGATTAAATTTACTTTGTAAAAACAGCAACCGTTGTGAATCGGTTTTGCAAAGAAAACAAAAAATTGCGTTGGTTGAGAATTTTTCGACTTTCGGGTTTGATAATTCCAAATTTGATAACTTTGCCAAAAATCATTCGGATGATTCCAACGTTATACAGATCGGCCCTTCACCCGCGGGAAGTCAGAGCCCTTTTGAGTCTTAAGATCAAAGGGCAGCGCTTTGCCATACCCAAAGAGCCATTGGATGTGCTGGCCCGTACTTTGAATGATCAGGATTTTTGTTGTGCCGCTCTTACCAAGGTTTCCCGGTCGTTTGCCGCTGTTATCCAACAGTTGGATGAACATCTGAAAAATGCCGTCTGTGTTTTTTATCTGGTATTGCGTGCCCTGGATACCATTGAGGACGACATGCATTTTCCCCGAAAGGAAAAACTGGAATTATTGCGCAGTTTTTACAAATACAGTTACGACGAAAGTTTTACGCTTAAAAACATTGGCGACCAGAAAGATTATCGTACATTATTAGAACATTACGATAAAGTTGTCCGGTTTTTTAAACAACTGGATCCCGCTTATCGCGATGTTATTGTGGAGATTACGGAGAAAATGGGAAACGGAATGGCCGATTTTTCAGAAAAAGAGGTGGTATCCGTGGCAGATTATAATTTGTACTGCCACTATGTGGCGGGATTGGTCGGCATCGGGCTTTCCCATCTCTTTGTTGCTTCGGGATTGGAAAATCCCGAATTGAAGAGCCGGAAAGACCTTTCCAATTCCATGGGGTTGTTTTTGCAAAAGACCAACATTATCCGTGACTATCACGAAGACCTGTTTTCGGACCGCTCGTTTTGGCCCAAAGCCATTTGGGGGAAATATGCCGATGAACTGGACTGGTTCACAAAACATCCCCGCGATAAAAAATCGTTGGCTTGCCTGAACGAAATGGTCTTTGATGCCTTGCAACATCTACCGGATGTGGTGGATTACCTGCGTTTGCTTAAAAACGAAAGTATTTTTCGTTTTGCTGCCATTCCGCAGGTGATGGCCATTGCCACCCTGGCGGTGGTGTATAATAATCCCAAAGTGTTTACCGGCGTGGTAAAAGTGCGGAAAGGACTGGCTGCCCGTTTGATTTTGTATGATTTACCGCTTGAAAACACATTGAACTATTTCAAAAAGTACAGCCGGGTATTTTTGCGGAAGACTTCCCCCGGAACGGCTCAGCACCAGCAGTTGCATGCCTGGCGTAAAGTGTTGCTCCAAAAAATACATCAGAAATAGAACCCCGAAATTTTGCTTATCTTGTAAAGACTTTTCCGATGAATTTCAGTGCCCCCGGCAGTCCGCTGCGCCAGTATTCCCAGCTGTGTCGCCCCGGTCGGGCAATGTAAGTATGCGGTATGTGTTTTTGAAACATCAGGATGTGCAACTCGGAATTGCCCACGGTAAAATAGTCGTGGTCACCGCAATCCAGATAATATTTTGCTTTTTTCAATGTGGCCGGATCTGCTGTTTCAACAATATGCAGTGGCGAATTTTGTATCAGTGTTTTGTTTATCCTGGCTTTCCCTTTCAACCCCGGGCCATACAAAACGGCTTCGGTGTGTTCCCAGCGTTTTTGGCTTAAATCAAGAAACTGCCTGTCGGTCCGTACGGCGGCACTCATGGCGGCACAGGCTGCAAAGGTATCCGGATGTTTCATGGTGTAAACCAAAGCACCGTATCCTCCCATGGAAAGGCCTGCCACGGCACGAAATTGTCGCTCGGCGCGGATGCGGTAATGAGACTCAATGTATGGGATAAACTCTTTTAAAAAGAAATCTTCATAACGAACACTCCCATTGTAGTTGTTGATATACCACGAAACACCGGCATCGGGGGTCACAATAATCATGGCCGGGAAATCGCCTTTGGCAATTCCTTCATCCGCAATACGGTTGGCTTCGCCGAATTGCATCCAGCCGATATCATTGTCGGTATAACCGTGCAACAAATAAACCACCGGATAGTACCGGTGCGATGTGTTGTAATCGTAGGGAAGATAAATGGTGTAACGCACCGTTTTGTGCAGGATTTTGCTTTGAATGGTGAGCCCTTCCTGTATTGTACCGTGCGACATCTGTGCAGAGACCACTGTGGTTCCCATCAAAAAAAACAGGAACATTACCTTGGAGAAAAATTGTTTCATGACTTTGAAATAAATTAGAGATTCTTTTCTTCTCCAAAGTTACATTAATTTTTTTCATTTGAAACTTGTTGGCCAACAAGCAGGTTACCCGCAAACGAATGAAAAAATAAATGGTAAACCCTGTGTTCTCCTACAGCAAGAGGGAAAACAGGGACAATACAAATCTCCACTCGCTGCAGGTCAAAAGAAAATAATGCTCACGGTATGATTTTTCGATTATTTTTGTTTCCTGAAAAATAGCTGTTTTTAGATTCGTTATATGTCGGGAAGAAGGAAAAGAGACCTGATTATCAAGGGATTCTCCAAACTACTCAAGGAGGATAAGCTGCGGATTGTTGCCGAGCTCATGGATAACCAGGTGGAGACCATTGAACTGTTGAAAAGTTTTTGGTATGCCGATACGGAAAAGCAAAAGATTTTTGATGAATTCAGCGAAAACACCCTGACCAATTTTTACATTCCTTACGGGGTGGCTCCCAATGTGATGGTGAACGGAAGGACTTACCTTGTACCCATGGTCATCGAAGAAAGTTCGGTGGTTGCAGCAGCTTCTTCGGCGGCCCGGTTTTGGTCGGAACGGGGCGGGTTCAGGGCCAAGGTAATCGATACCGTGAAAATAGGACAGGTCCACTTTCTTTACGAAGGGGAAAAAGAAAAACTGGAACGCCATTTTGATACCATTAAACAACGCATGCGTGAAAATACACGATCCATTACGGCCAATATGGAAAAACGCGGCGGTGGCATTCTGGATTTTGAATTGCTGGACATGCGCGACAAACACAGCCATTACTACCAAATAAAGGTGAGTTTTGAAACCAAAGACTCCATGGGTGCCAACTTTATCAATTCATGTCTTGAAGAATCGGCCAAAACGCTGAAAGAGTACGTTAAAACCACGCCTGACTTTACCGGAAAGGAAAAAGAAATTACCATCATCATGGCCATCCTTTCCAATTATACGCCGGATTGTCTTGTAAAAGTATGGGTGGAATGTCCTTTTAAGCAGCTCGAAGGTATTGATCCTACGCTTACGGGGGAACAATTTGCCCGGAAATTTGAAACGGCGGTAAAAATTGCGGAGGTGGATACTTTCAGAGCTACCACGCACAACAAAGGCATATTCAACGGCATTGATGCCGTGGCCATTGCCACCGGAAACGATTTTCGGGCCATTGAAGCGGCCGGTCACACGTATGCTGCCCGTTCGGGACGATACCAGAGTTTGTCGCATGTGGAAATTAAAAACGGAAAATTTAAATACTGGCTGGAACTTCCGTTGGCGCTTGGGACAGTAGGAGGGTTAACCTCGTTGCATCCGCTGGCCAAACATTCACTGGAAATGTTGGGAAAACCTACGGCCAAAGAGTTGATGATGATTACTGCCGCTACCGGTTTGGCCAATAACTTTGCAGCCATCCGGTCATTGGTTACCAAAGGCATTCAGCAGGGGCACATGAAAATGCATCTCATGAACATCCTGAACCACTTTAAAGCTTCGGAAACGGAAAAGGAAAAAGCCGTGGAATTTTTTAAAGACAGGAAAGTATCGTTTGCCAGTGTGGGCGAATTTATCAAAAACCTCCGTCAAAAATCATGATGCAAGAACCGCAAACATGGTACGCCCACGGTAAACTCCTGATCACGGGCGAATATCTTGTAATGGAAGGGGCCCGTGCCCTTGCCGTTCCGGTAAACCGCGGGCAATCTCTAAAAGTTTTGCCCCTCGAAGCGGGTGATAGGCCCCTGTTGCAATGGATGGCATACAAACCGGACGGACTTTGGTTTGAAGCAACGTACAGCCTGCCCGATTTGAAAACCATAAAAAGCAGCGATGCGAAATTGGCCGAAAGGCTGCAGCAAATTCTCCTTGTGGCCCGTACATTTTCGCCCGGATTTTTGGATGGCAAACAAAGTTTCCGGGCCGAGACACAACTGGAGTTTGATACCGAATTTGGTTTCGGTTCCAGTTCAACCCTTATAGCCAACCTTGCTGCCTGGGCGGGTATTGACCCGTTTGCATTGCAATGGAAAGCGTTGGGGGGCTCGGGATACGACATTGCCTGCGCCCGGGCTTCTTCTCCTGTTTTTTATCATATTGAAAAGGGGCGGCCTGTGGTGGAACCGGTCGGTTGGGATCCTCCCTTTAAAGACCACATCTATTTTGTTTATCTCGGCCATAAACAGCGTACCGGCGACAGCATCAAACGGTTTCAAAAAAGAGCTGTTTTCGGGCCAAAAGAAATCAACGCTATCTCTGCGTTAAGCAAAAAAATTATTGGCGCGGAAACTCTCAAAGAATTTGAAAATCTGCTTCGTCAACATGAAAAAATCATGGCTTCTGTTCTGGGACAAATGCCGGTGGGAGAACAAAGGGTTTTTCAAGATACCGGTGTGGTGAAGTCACTCGGTGCCTGGGGCGGCGATTTTGTTTTAGCTACCTGTCGTAATGGCGATGCTGCGTTTCGTCGGCAAATGAAAACCCGTGGGTTTCAGGTGGTTTTCCGGTGGGACGAACTCATTTTGAAAGGATAGGGGGAAATGGATTTATTTCAGTTTTGAAAGAGCAAAAGCATAGGCCCCCAAGGCTACGGCTTCGCTGGTTCCCAATTTTGTAATACCTGCGGCAATTTTCTTCTGAGGTGTATAGGTCAGGATTTCCCCACTGGATGGGACTTGAATTTGCACCGATGCATCTTTCAGAAAAGTGTCCTTCTCCTTTTCGTTTTCCCAGTTGTATACCGAAAGTTCCATACGTGCGAGGGTAGCGCCATCTTTTTTCACAAAATACCCGTTCATTTGGTCAATGGTGGCTGGTAAAAACAACGGATAGGCACCCGACAAGCCGCCGCCGATCACTACGCAGCTGTCGGTGAGGCTGACGGCATTGGCCAGGGCATCACCCAATACCAGTCCGAAATGTTGCCAGGCCTCTTGTGCGGCAAGCTGATTGCCTTTTGTTGCTCCTATTCCGATTTGATAAATTTCAAAAGGTTCCGGGGCTTCATCAAAAGGAAGATGGGCCTTTTCGGCAAAAAGACGCCGTAATCCGCGGATGCTGAGGACCTCTTCCACACTCTCGGTCCGGTTCAAAAAATTACTAAACCGGTTGATTTCGGCTGCCGCCGAATTATCGCCGGCAAAGAGTTTTCCTTGTGTAACAATGCCTCCGCCAAAACCGGTCCCCAGTGTTACCCCGAGAAGGTTTCCGTATTTCTTCCGGCTCTTGCTGTTGATTTCCGGTAAAAGGCCGCCAATGGCTTCCCCAAGGGTAAACAAATCACCATCATTGTTGATAAAAACCGGTATATGAAATTCGTTTTCCAAAATTTTGGCCAGCGGAACACCCCCACGAAAAAAAGGGAGATTTTCCAGGTCGCCAATGATTCCCTGGTCGTAATCAGCCGGGCCGGGAAAACAAAAACTGATGGCATCGGCATTTGTACCGCATTTTTTCTCCAATTGAGAAAATCCTTTTTTTAATTTTCCCAAAAAAGTGTCCAAATCATCAGAAGGTGCAGGCAAAATCACTTTTTCTTTTAAAATAATATGGTTTTGAACTGCCGAGAAGACAAGATTGGTACCTCCCGCATCCAACGTCAGAATTGTGGCTGTTTTTTCCGGCATGATTATCTCTTTTCGCGTCAAAAGTACGGTAATTTTTTTGCCCGGCATAATTTTACGAAATATTTATCAACTTTTTTACACAAAGTTATGTTCAAAAAAACGGTATGTAGTTTTGGTGGAATGAAAAATGTAAAAAAATGCATGGCCCGGTTGTTGTTTCTGTCAGTGAAGTTGTTTAAAGTTTACAAAACGAAAATTTGCTAAGAACCTGATCAATCAGCAAATAAATACCTAATATTCCCCTTTTGGAAGGGGTGCAGGGGTAGGTATATAAAAAAGATATTTATTTGTTGATTGATAATACATCAAAAACAATATTTTCAGGTAAACTTTAAACAACTTTAGTTTATGAGCCGTGGATTTTAGAAAAATCACGGGTTAAAAATTGTTAAAAATTATACAGAATTTCCAGTTCCCGTTGATTTTATTAATTTTGAGAAAAATTTATCTTAATATTTATTAAAACCTTTCTTATGTTTAAAAAATCCTTTTTGTTTCTGGGATTCTTTTTGTTTGCTCTTTTCCATTTGCAAGCCCAGAATTTATCCGACACTTTGAAACCCGATCCCACTGTTAAAATCGGAAAACTGGCCAACGGCCTCACGTATTACATAAAACACAATGCCGAGCCCAAAAACAGGGTGGAACTGCGCCTTGTGGTCAACGCGGGTTCTATTTGTGAGAAGAACGACCAGCAGGGACTGGCTCATTTGCTCGAACACATGTGTTTTAACGGTACCGAACATTTTAAAAAACAAGCCCTTGTGAATTTTATTGAAGCCAGCGGTGTAAAATTCGGAGCCCACCTGAATGCGCAAACTTCTTTCGACCAAACCATGTTTATGTTGCAAATGCCCACCAACCGTCCCTCTCTCGTGGACAGTGCCATGCTGGTGTTGGAAGACTGGGCACACAACGTAAACCTTACCGGTACCGAAATCGATAAAGAACGGGGTGTGGTTAAGGAAGAATGGCGCCTCGGCCTTGGAGCGCAAGATCGTATGATGAACAAGTACATCCCCATCATTCTGAAAGGTTCGCGTTATGCGCAACGCCTTCCCATTGGTAAAATGGCCATCATCGATACGGCCCATTATGCCACTTTGCGTAATTTTTACCATACGTGGTACCGTCCCGACCTGATGGCGGTGATCGTGGTAGGCGATGTGGATGTCAACCAAATGCAAAAGCTTATCGAGAAACATTTCGGAAAACTTTCGAATCCTAAAAACGAACAAAAACGGGTGATTTACGGTATTCCGGATAACAAGGCTCCCCTTATTGCCATTACCACCGACAAAGAAGCGACCATGAACCAGGTGGTTGTCTTTTACAAGCATCCGAAAAAACCGGATGTAACGGTAGCCGGCTTCCGAAAGTATCTTGAAAACCAGCTTATCAGCAACATGATAACGGCCCGGCTTGCCGAAATTACACAAAAACCCGGTGCCCCTTTTATGTATGCCGGAGCCGGATACGGCGGGTTTTTGGGACGAACCACCAATGCTTACACCGCCTTTGCCATAGCCAAAGACAACCAAATCGGTGCCTCGCTGAAAACATTACTGGACGAAAACAAACGGATGCAGGAATACGGGTTTACTCCGACCGAACTGGAGAGGGCCAGGAAAAACCTTATGCGAAAATATGAACGCCTTTATGCCGAGCGGAATAAGCAAAAGTCGGCTTCCCTCGCCAATGAATACATAGGCAATTTCACCCAAAAAGACCCCATTCCGGGCATAGCCGAAGAGTATCAACTGGCCAAAGAACTGCTGCCAAAGATGAATCTCAGTGGGATTGACAGTACCGCAAAACACTGGGTGACAGATACCAACATGGTGGTTCTGATTACCGCCCCCCAAAAACCGGGTGTGAAAGTGCCCACCGAAAAGGAGGTGATGGCCATCATTGAAAATGAAAAAACGGTACAACTGAAACCTTATGTGGATAAAATATTGCGCGCCCCGCTCATTGCACATGCCATTGCCCCCGGCAAAATTGTACGTATCGAAAAGATAGATACCCTTTATGAGAAATGGACGTTAAGTAACGGCATGGAGGTGTACATAAAGCCCACCAAGTTTAAAAACGATCAGGTGCTTTACAAAGCCTACAGTCCCGGTGGCAGTTCATTGATTCCGGATGATAAAGTGATCATTACACGTGTTTTTACCGATATCATTGACGAAAGTGGCCTGGGACAGTTCAGCGGTATTGACCTTGAGAAAAAACTGGCCGGAAAAGCGGTTGACCTGTCGCCTTTCCTCGGAAAACTCCGGCAGGGGTTCAACGGCAAAGCCAGTCCGAAAGACCTGGAAACGCTCTTGAAACTGCAATACCTCTACTTTACCCAACCCCGTCAGGATCAGGAGATTTTCCAAAAAGTGATTGTCAACCAGGAAAACATGATCAAACACATGAGTGCCAATCCGAAAATGGTTTTTTACGATTCGGTTTTCCAGGCCATCACTTCCCACTCACCCCGTACCATAGTGATTCCGACCGAAGCACAGATCAAAAGCATCCGGCAGTCGGATATTTATAACATTTACAAAAAGCAGTTTCAGCATGCTGCCGGATTCAAGGTCTTTTTTGTCGGTAATGTGCATCCCGAAAAACTGAAACCGTTGGTGGAAAAATATCTGGCGAGTATTCCGGCCGGTGAAAACCTGACCTGGAAAAATGTAAGTCCGCCTTTCCCCAAAGGGATTAAAAAAGTGAATGTGTACAAAGGAAAAGCTCCTCAAAGTCAGGTGTTGCTCACCATGGAAGGCAAATACCGTTATAATTCCCAAAACAATCTGATCATGCAGGCATTGGTGCAAGCACTGAACATCGAGCTGCGTGAAAAGGTGAGGGAACAGGAAAGCGGGACCTACGGTATTTATGTGATGCCCACACTGGAAAAATATCCGGAAGAAAAGTATCTGCTCATGACCGGCTTTGGCTGTGCCCCTAAAAATGTGGATAAGCTGGTGGCTTCGGTTTTTGAAGTAATGAAAAAGATGCAGCAGCAAGGTCCGGATGCTTTGACCTTGAAAAAGGTAAAGGAAACATTTGTACGCACTTATGAAACCAGTGTCCGTGAAAATAAATTCTGGCTGAACAAACTGGCGGATTTTACATTTTACGGCACTAAAATTCCGACGGTAAAAGCGTATGATGCCGCTGTGGAAAAGATTACGGCCGAAAAAGTGAAAAAAGCCGCAAAAAAATATCTTACCATTAACCATTATGTACTCGGAGTGCTAAAACCCGAAAAATAAGATACCCATGGCAACAGAAACACAGGATGAATTTTCCTGTGTTTCTGTTTTCTTTAAACAACTTCAACGCAAAAGTTCTTTTGAAGATATTTTCTCGCAGGGTATTTCTCAAACGTTTGTATTCCCTTGTGTAGGTATTCACAAGTGGGGTCTCCGGCTGTTTGTTGCTGTGGAAGTTCCGGAAAAGGTAAATGTTATGCAGATTGGTTAATTTTGCCATTCAAAATCTTAAACGGAAAACAATGAAAAGAGTACTTATAGCAACAGGCGGCGGGGATTGTCCCGGTTTAAATGCAGTCATCAGGGCCATTGTACACAGGGCTTCGCAGGAAAAAGACTGGGAAGTCCTCGGCAGCATCCAGGCTTTTAACGGTATTTTGTGGGAACCTACCGAAGTGGTGGTGCTGGACAACGAAAAGGTAAAAGGTATTCATTTTCAAGGGGGCACCATTATCGAAACCACCAACAAAGGAGGCCCGTTTGCCTGGCCCATAAAAAATAAAAAAGGAGAATGGGAGTATGTGGACCGCTCGGACGAAATGATCCGTAAACTGCAAATTATGCACATCGATGCCGTCATTAATATTGGCGGCGATGGTTCGCAACGCATTTCCGAGAAACTTTACCGGAAAGGACTCAACATTATCGGGGTTCCCAAAACCATTGACAATGACCTTTCGTCCACCGACTCCACTTTCGGTTTTCAAACCGCTGTGGAAATTGCCACCGAAGCCGTGGACAAACTGGTCACCACAGCAGCCAGCCACAACCGGGTTTTTGTTCTCGAAGTGATGGGACGCGAAGCCGGATGGATTGCCATGAATGCTGCCGTTGCCGGCGGTGCCGATGTGTGCCTGATCCCCGAAATGCCTTACGACATCGAAGCCGTTAAAGAAGCACTTGAAAAACGTTTTGTCCACGACAGGGGTTTTGCCGTGGTGGTAATGGCCGAAGGGGCTTATCCCAAAGGCGGCCACATGGCAGTGCAGGAAAACGATGAAGTGGGGTACGAAAACCCCAAACTGGGAGGCATCAGCGGTGTGTTGATTAATCAATTGAAAGCCGCCGGTTTTCAACACGATATGCGGCAAACCGTTCTCGGCCATTTGCAACGCGGCGGTGTCCCCATTGCTTACGACCGTGTGCTCTCTGCCCAATTCGGGGTGAGGGCTTTCGAAATGGTGTTGCAGGGTGAGTTTGGTAAAATGGTGGCGTATCGTCATCCCGATTTTGTGGCAGTACCACTCAAAGATGCCATTGCCAAGCCCAATTTGGTTACACCGGATAATGCCCTTGTGAAAACTGTTAAAGGACTTGGTATATCGTTGGGACAAAAAGAATAATCCGTAATTCCCTGAGGTTTTGCCAATGAAAATTTAATGTAAATTTGGGGCATCATTTTTAAAACGTAAAAACATGAACATACCCGAAAATTTAAAGTATTCGAAAGACCATGAATGGCTGCGTGTAGAGGGTGAAGAAGCCTATGTGGGCATCACCGATTTTGCACAGGGCGAATTGGGCGACATTGTTTTTGTAGAGGTGGAAACCATTGACGAAACCCTGGAAAAAGACGAAGCCTTTGGCACAGTGGAAGCCGTAAAAACGGTTTCGGATTTGCTGCTTCCCGTGGGGGGAACCGTTTTGGAACTCAACGAAAAGCTGGAAGACGAGCCCGAGCTCATCAACAAAGACCCTTACGGGGAGGGATGGATCGTAAAAATTAAGATGACCGACCCTGCTCAAGTGGACGAATTATTGGATGCCGAAGGGTATAAAGACTTAATCGAGTCGTAGTGCCTGCCTGGCTCAAAAAACTTTGGCCTGCCCTGCTGTGGTCTGTTATCATACTGCTGTTAACGGGCCTGCCGGGCAGCTATTTTCCTAAAGTCACCACATTTTGGGATTGGCTGGAGCCCGATAAAGCAGTGCATCTTTTTATTTTCGGTGTTTTGGCCTTCCTGATTCTTTACGGTTACCGCGAACAATATTTTATCAGCCGAAAACGTTATCTCTTTGGGATAGCAGCCGTAATCGTCACCGCGTTGTACGGCCTGACCACCGAAGTGCTGCAATATTACGTTTTTGTGGGCCGCAGCGGAAACCGCTTCGATTTTTTTGCCGATACGGTGGGGGCTTTCCTCGGTTGGG
>CAYYRE010000063.1:0-1574 GCA_964473895.1 uncultured Lentimicrobiaceae bacterium
TTACCTACAATGATTATAAAAAATGCGTCCCCATCGCGAGGAGGTACGACGAAGCAATCTCTTAATTTACGATGACCTATTTTGATATTTTTTATCTACAGCTCCCCAAAATAAAATTTAGCCCGCTATTGGAGTCTACTACATGCAATACTAAAAAAAGTGTAATTTTGCAGCCCGGTATTTTTTTGGCCTCATAGTTCAAGGGATAGAATAGGAGTTTCCTAAACTCTAGATCCAGGTTCGAGTCCTGGTGAGGCTACAAAGCCTTCTTACATCCAGAGATTATTTGGTCAAAGCGTGAAACACCAACAGCGGGATGGAGGTCTGAAACAGAAACTTTTGTGTGACACTCGGGGTGTAAAATCGTGTGATCAGGTTGTGCTGCCGGGTGGTCATAGCGACCAGATCAATGTTTTTTTCTTTGATAAAGTCTTCCAGCCCCAACTGCGGGTCGAGGCATTCCAGTAATCCGCATTCCAGTTTTTCCACCCCAAGGGTTTCCACAAGGAATTTTTTGACGTTGTGCAGGTAGATTTCTTCTGGCTTTTCTATTTCTTCCGAAACGTGGACACAATAAATTTTTGAGCCGAAAGGTTTGACAAAAGAAGCCAATTTGCTCAAAGCCCAGTAGTCCGAACGGTCCAGATCGGTGGCATACAACACCTTTCCGGGCGCTTTAAAGTCGCCTGCAGGATAATCTTTGGGAACAGCGAGCACCGGAACCTTTGCTTTTTTTATGATTTTGGCGGTAACACTGCCAAACGAGCGCCATCCTTCCAGTTCGCTACCCCGGGTTCCCATGATCACCAGCCCGGGTTTGTACAATTTAATGTACGAAAGGATAGAAGCGGTGGCACTGCCTTTGACCAGGTCATAAAAAACGTTTACGCCGCGTATTTTATGCTTCCGGAGCAAAGACTTTAGGTTTTCTGCGTAAGTCTTGAGGTTTTCTTCCGTCTCTTTTTCCACCTCCCGTTCCACATCATCAAAATTGATGGTAAAACTGAAGCTTTCCAGTTGCGAAAAGGGGACGACACCCGGGTCAAAGTAAACATTGAGCAGTTGAATGTCGGCTTTCATTTTGGCAGCAATTTTCAAAGCATACAGCGCT
Source organism: uncultured Lentimicrobiaceae bacterium (assembly GCA_964473895.1). GTDB lineage: Bacteria > Bacteroidota > Bacteroidia > Bacteroidales > F082 > Sulfidibacterium. Next base: position 1,112 of record CAYYRE010000063.1, read on the forward strand.
GCGTTTTCGGCATGTGTGCTGAAGTCGAACGGAACCAGGATACGCCGGGCAATGCGCATGTAGTCAATGGCATCTTGTTTTTCTTTTCCGTAAGCTTTTTTGAACTTTTCCCAAACCGCCAGTGCTTTTTCCGTATCTTCGGCACGTATGATCACCTGTACCCCTCCCGGACCTCCTTTTATCCGGTTTTCGTTGGTCATAAAACTTTCAATACCTTCCTGCTCAAGTCGGGCACTCAACAGTTGTGCTCGCATGTAGGTAAGTGTGGCCAGGGTGATAAATTCTTTTTTCATAACAATGTTCCGGTAAAAATCAGGTAAATATACTCATTTTTAGCAAAAAATACAAAAGCAGGATAAAAACGGCATGACAAAAATGATTACTTTTGCCGGCTCATTTTAAGGAAATTATGAAAAACGAACAGAAGAAAAATTCCCCTCAACGGACTAAAAAAAACTCACGG
>CAYYRE010000063.1:1674-7616 GCA_964473895.1 uncultured Lentimicrobiaceae bacterium
GTACCTGCTGCTGAACAAACCCAAAGGCTTTTTAACCACTTCCGATGACCCGTTTAACCGCCGTACGGTCATGAGCCTTGTGGAAAAAGCTTGTCCCGAACGGATTTATCCGGTGGGAAGACTCGACAGGAATACCATGGGCTTGTTGCTGTTTACCAACGATGGCGATCTGGCTAAAAAATTGATGCATCCCAAACACAACATCAAGAAAATATACCATGTTTTTCTCGACAAAAACCTGACCAAAAACGATATGCTGCGTATTGCCGACGGGTTGGAACTGGAAGACGGAAAAATTATTCCCGACAGTATCGCTTATGTGGCCGGGGCCGAAGACAAAAAACAGATTGGTATTGAACTGCATTCGGGGAAAAACCGCATTGTCCGCCGCATTTTTGAACATCTCGGCTATCGTGTTATCAAACTCGACAGGGTGTTCTTTGCCGGATTGACCAAAAAAGACCTTCCGCGCGGCAAATGGCGTTTCCTGACACCGAAAGAGGTGAATATGCTGAAAAGACTGGGATAACCGGCCGGTTATATTTTTATTTCCACGGCGGGCATGTCTTTGATGTCTTCGTAAAAATGGGCTTTGGAAATTTGTATCCAGGGAATCAGCCATAACAGACCGATGCCCAAAGACAAAAGGCTCAGAATAAACCAACCGATAAAACTAAGGTACAAACCCAACAGTTTCCACCGGTGCCCTTTCATCATTTGATGGCTTTTATCCAAAGCATCGCCAACAGAAATGTCCGGATCATCTGCCAGAATAAAAAAAGTCATGGATAAGGATAAGGCAGCAATAATTCCGGGAATGATCAGTAATAAAGTAAGCCCGAAAACAATAAGGAACATTAATATGTAGGCACCCAATGTCCGACCGAATTCTTTAAAACCATCGAAAACTTGTTCAAAACGGGGCTCCTCATTTCGTGCGTAAGCCAGCGTAAAATAAGCCACACCCAGCATAAAAGGCCCGGCTGTAAGCAGCGAAAGCAGCGAACCCCCTTTGGGTAGGGCCGAAATGGCTCCCTGAATAAGGTAAACAACAAAAAATGCGCCTATGGCTAATCCCCAATTTCCTTTCAGTGAAGCAAGGGCTGCCTTTTTTATTTCATGATTGGTTTTCATAATCGTACAATTTTTTTTACAAAGTTAAAAATTTTTCTTTGATGGTTTTAACATCAACTTTTGATGGCTTATAATTTACTGAAATAGCCGGTCAGGCGGTGGTCATCTTCCGGAGAAATGATGGGATGAATGTGGTTTTTCCGGCAAAATTCCTGTGTAATGTCGTTAAACAAGACATCATCTTTTTCCGGAATAATCACCTTGCAGGGGGAGCATGTTTCGATGACATACGCCTCTTGTAAGAATTTTTGAGAAAACAGTGGTTCGCGCAGCTGCCGGAAAGGGTCGATGACCGGACTGTAGAGTATTTTGGGCAGCGAAAACCGGCAAGCTACCTGCGCTCCGGTGGATGAAGCATGGATTTCGTCTATGGGGTGTTGCTCCAACATTTGCCGGGCAGCAGCTATCCATTGCAAGAGTCCCCGGTCGTAATCAGGCAACAATGTCAGGACATCCCATCCCTTTTGCCGGCGCAGGGTTTCCGCCTTCCCGCCTGCCGACCCGTACCCGCCGATGAATAAAATGGTTTTCATTGTCAATATTTTCCTGAAAGATATTGAAGCTGTTTAAAGTTTACAAAACAAAATTTGCTAAGAACCTGATCAATCAGCAAATAAATGTCTTTTTTATATACCTACCCCTACACCCCTTCAAGAAGGGGAATATTCGGTATTTATTTGCTGATTGATAATACGTTATAAATAATATTTTCAGATAAACTTTAAACAATTTCATTGTTAAAAAAAATTACCGGTGTTGACCGGATTTCCGAAACAATGTATTTTTACCAAAAATAACAAAGATGGCTTTATCATGGAAAAAAAATTGAATTGGAACGGAAAACAAGTGCATTACACGACCGAAGGTGCCGGAAAACCGGTTGTTTTGCTGCACGGTTTTTTGGAGAATGTCCATATTTGGGATGATTTCACAGCTTTTTTGAAAGATGGTTTCCGTGTGGTAGCCATAGATTTGCCCGGATTTGGCAAGACGGATGTATTCAGCGAAAACCACACCATGTCTTTTATGGCTGATGCCGTGAAAGCGGTTTTGGATGCGGAAAATATTGACCATACGGTGCTGGTGGGCCATTCCATGGGCGGCTATGTGTCATTGGCTTTTGCGCGAAAATATCAGGCCATGTTGCGCGGTTTGGTGCTTTTCCATTCCCATGCTGCCGGCGATAATGCCGAAGGCCGGGAAAACCGTTCGCGCACCATTGAAGTGGTAAAAAAAGACCATAAAGATTTTATCAGCCGGTTTATCCCGCTGCTTTTTGCCGAAGAAAACATTTCGCGTTTTGCGGATACCATTCAACAACTTCGTAAAATGTCGTTGCATACTTCCGCTAAAGGTGTGATAGCAGCCCTTGCAGGGATGCGTGACCGGAAGGATTATTTGGAGTTTCTCCGTACCATACCATTCCCGCTCTTTTTTGTGGTCGGCAAACAGGATTCGCGTATTCCGATGGAAAAAATTGCACCGCAACTTCTTCTTCCACCGCAGGCAGAAGCCCTTATCCTTGAAGGGGTGGGGCATATGGGTTTTGTTGAGGCCCCGGGTAAGGTTTTTCCGGTATTGCGCGATTTCCTGAAAAGATGCTGACGGCTTATTTGGAAATCTTCCTCCAATGATTTATCTTAGCTACAAAAAAAGAAAAATATGAATTATGCCCATAGCAAAGTAAAAATATTCCGGCAAAAAATTTCTTTTTTACCGGATGAAAGCCGTGTCATTGCCAAACTCTTCGGGTTGGATAAGGTACGTATATACAAAGTTATCGACAGGGTGCTTAAGTTGCCTGAAAAGCAAAAAAGTCGCATTCTGGAACAGATTATTGCCAACTTTGAGAAACGCCATAAAAATGTAAAACGTATCTTTAAAGATAATTTTGATGAGATCATCAAACATCTCGATATCACTATCTACAATGAGCTTTCGCTGGAAAATAAACTGCTTGTGGGGGCATATTTTACGTTGGAATATTCCATCGAGTCGGCAGCATTGTTTAATCCCTCCATTGTCCCCCATCCGTTTCAAATACCGGAAGAACTATCCAATGGCAACCTGAAAGTGATCCTGAGCTTCCGGGCGGTGGGCGAAGGGCACATGTCTTCGGTGGTTTTTCGTAGTGGTACCCTTAATAAAGAAGGTGATATTGAAATGGATCCGCTGAGCCACCTTGTGGAAATGGCCAAAGTGATTCATACTTCCGAATATAGTAAACGCGATTTTATTATGAAGATGTCCGATATGGGACATTATGAATGTGTGAAAAGTGTTTTTGATGATTTGCTCGAATATTTTACGGCCGGTGAACTGGAAGAAAGCATAAAGCATTTCAGGGAAAAGGGGATATTGACGCCGAAAGAAGAACAAGCCATCGATACCTTGTATTGGATCGTGCGTTCCAACTATGAAGTTGAATTTCACGATGATTCCGATCTTTCCGAAAGGGTCATCTTTCCCCGTTCCACTACCGATATCCGCGCGATAGAAGATGCCCGTTTTGTGGCATTCGGCAACGGGAACGGCTCCTATACTTACTATGCTCCCTACACAGCCTATAACGGAGTTTCCATCTTGCCACAGTTAATCGAAACCAAAGATTTCCTCCGTTTTAAAATCAGTACCATGACCGGCCCCGGTTCACAAAATAAAGGGATGGCGCTGTTTCCCGAAAAGATCAACGGAAAGTATGCTATGATCTCCCGTAACGATAATGAGAATCTTTACCTGATGTACAGCGACAGTCTGAATTATTGGGAAAAGCCCAAGCTGATCCGTGAGCCGAAATTTTACTGGGAGTTTATCCAGATAGGAAACAGCGGCTCACCCATTAAAACGGAAAAAGGATGGCTGTTGTTAACCCATGGGGTAGGCCCGGTACGAACCTATTCGCTCGGTGCTCTTTTGCTTGATTTGGAAGACCCTTCGCAGGTGATTGCCGAGTTGAAAGAGCCTTTGTTGGTACCACGCGAAGCCGAACGCAACGGATATGTTCCCAATGTGGTGTATGCCTGTGGTGCCCTGGTGCATAACGGGTGGTTGGTGTTGCCTTATGCGGCTTCCGATACCCGTTCGGGGATTGTCAAGTTGCAGGTAGAGGATTTGTTGAACCAGTTAACACCGGTTAAGAAGAAATAGTTGGCTCTATAAGCCGGAACTTACCCGTTAGCAGATTGTTAGGATTTGTTTAGTATTTTATGATAAACAGCTTCATAGCCATCGATCATTTTATCGATACTAAATCGCGAAAGAGCGTGTTTGCGGCAGTCGGCGCGCCGGATGTTTTTGATGTCCGGCAAAACAGATACCGCCTCTTGGGTGTTTTTAACCAAAAACCCTGTTTTTCCATGAAGGATCAGTTCGGGCATAGACCCTCTGTTAAAGGCAATGACAGGCGTTCCGCACATCATGGCCTCCGCCACACTTAACCCGAAAGGTTCTTCAAAACTGATGGGATGCAGCAGGGCATAAGCCCCCCCCAGCAAGCTATCCCTTTTTTGAGGTCCCGAATTGCCAACATATACAATCTGTTCACCGTCAACAAAGGGTTTTACTTTTTGGTTAAAATATTGTTCATCTTGTATTAATCCCGAAATAATGAGCCGCATTTTTGCCTTTTGGGCTATCCTAATGGCCTCGTATGTGCCCTTTTCGGGATGGATGCGTCCGAAAAACAACAAATAGTCATCCGGTTTTTCCCGATAATGAAATTCCTCCGGTTGAATGCCGTTGTACACTGTGGCAATGTAATCCAATTCAGGACTGCGGTCCGAATAACTGATGGAAACATACCATGCTGTGCTGTTATATTTTTTGTAAACCGGGATGATTTTGGGTGATGAAAACCCGTGAATGGTGGTTACCATAGGGGTTTTTATGAGCCGTGAATAGGTGAGGGGAAGAAAATCGTAGTGGTTGTGCAAAATATCGAATTGGTGGGCCATTTCCATAAAATGGGAAATGTGCAGGCTTTCCCAAACCTTGGCATCCATTTCGGGATGTTCGCCGTAAGGTGCCGGACAGACAGCTTCTAATTTTCCGCTGGTCAAAGAATCTGCCGTGGCAAAAAGGGTTATGTCGTAACCGCGTGCCACCAATCCTTCGGCTACGTTGGAAGCTACCTGTTCCCACGGTCCGTATTTTCGCGGCGGAGTCCGCCAACAAGCCGGTGAAAGAATGGCGATTTTTATGTTTTTCATCTGTTTGTGGTTTTTGGTGATTTAAGAATTCTGAATTCTGAATTCAGAAGTTAGAAGTTAGAAATTAGAAGTGAGAAGTGAAAAATAATTTTACTTAAGACAAGTTTCTGATATAATTCTAAAATCTGAATTCTGAATTCTAAAATCTAAAATCTAAAATCTAAAATCATATTCTATCTTTATTTTCTTTAGAATGCATTGTATTCAATGTACTTACAAAAATGGCCGTGAGTTCATTCGATTCTGCCAACAGTTGATCCAAGACTTTATTCTGAGTCCAGTTTTTATGTTTTATCAGTTCCAGCCAAAACAAGCTTTCATCCGCTTCTTCCAACACAATATTTATTTTTGATATAAATTCCTTGTTGCTTCTTCCCCGCAAGGCAGCCCGGTAATTGGCTCCGACAGAGGTACCGCTTTTCAATAATTGATACGAAATGACATCCGTTGCTTTGTTTTTGGGTAATAAATCCACCAAATCAATAATGTCGGAGGAGAACATGAAAGTTCTTTTTCTTAAATCGGATTTTTTCATTTTGTATATTTTTTTGTAACCGTTGATTTTTAAAAGGCAGAATTCAGATTTTAGAAATCAGAAGT
>CAYYRE010000063.1:7716-12714 GCA_964473895.1 uncultured Lentimicrobiaceae bacterium
TTTTTGTAACCGTTGATTTTTAAAAGGCAGAATTCAGATTTTAGAAATCAGAAGTGAGAAATAATTTTATTTAAGACAAGTTTCTGATATAATTCTAAAATCTGATTTCTAACTTCTAAATTCTAAAATCTAAAATCTATTTTCTTCCCTTATGCAGGCACAGATCGACCAGGTCTTCCACGCGGGCAGTTCCGGTGCACATCACCGTATCGGCGCCCCCCCAATACAACCGTATGGTCCCATCATTTTCAGGAATGGCAGCACAACTGAACACTACATTGTGGACATAACCGGTAATTTCCCATGGATCTTCCGGCTGTAAAATCCAATCGTCGCTGATACCGATGATTTTAGATGGGTCCTGTAAATCGTGTAAAGCGACACCCAGGCGGTACACGCTGCCATCCATGGTGGGGAAAACACCGTGGTAAATATTGAGCCACCCTTTTTCCGTTTTGATGGGCGGTGCCCCGGGCCCTATTTTCATTTCATCCCAATGGTAAGGCAGCGGGTCCATGACCCGTTTCGATTCTCCCCAAAAACGCAAATCGGGCGAATAGGAAATCCAAATGGACCAAGGGCTGATTTCGGAATGGGGGCGGTCGAGCCGGGCATAGAGGCCGTTGAATTTTTCAGGAAAAATGACCACATTCCGGTAATCGGCTTCCGTAATCATCGAAAAACGCTCTACCGTTTTAAAATCTTTTGTTTTGGCCAATCCGATACGGATACCGTGGGGTGAATAGGCACTGTATGTAATGATGTATTCTCCATCGATAAAAGTAATCCGGGGGTCTTCAATACTCCAGGATTCGTATTCCTGATAAGGGCTTTTGTCTTCGGGGGTCATGAACGGTTTTTCCCGGACTTGAAAATCCAGTCCGTTTTCGCTGTCGGCAATGCCCAGAATGCTACGTCCGTTGTGCAGATGAGACCGGAAAACCATGACATATTTTCCATCGTGTTTTACCACGGCAGCATTGTGCACCGTAACTACCGGATAAGGAACATCTTCTTTGGTAAGGATCGGGTTTTTGTCGTACCGGATCACGGTTTTTCTTTCCATAGGTTGTATTCTTTTGGGATTAAATGGTTTTTTCTTTTTCAAAGGCTTCCAGAACGGTCAAATGCGATAAAAGGTAAGCCAACATACTTTCGGCGCCCTGGTTCCGGTTGACCCCATCTTTTTCCAACCCGTCACAGCAGCCTTTGGTTTCGTAATCGTACAGTGGCAGACGCAGGTCGTTTTCACCGAGGAACCACATGTATGATGTGAACATTTTGTGCAGGTAATCTTTCTTGTTTTCGGTAACAAGATAGGCTTTTTCATACATGAGGACCATGGCCATGGCATCAATGGGCTGTTGGGCAAACCTTGCCCTTTGTCCGTCTTTAGGATACCACCCTTCATTTCCGATTAATGCAATATGGTCGCCTTTAAAAACAACACTTTCCAAAAAAGCAGCACTTTGTTCGGCTATGTTCAGATATTTTTCCTGTTCGGTTTTTTCGTAAGTACAAAACAAAGCAGCGGGTAACAAACCATTGTCGTAAGTAAGAATGGACTCAAACCATTGCCATTTTTCATCACTTTCTTTCTCAAAAGCCCCGGTGAGCTGATCGGCCATCTCGGCCATGGTATTTACCATTCCCTCATCCCAGGGGAACCGGTTGAGGTAATAGCTGATGCCCATAAGGGTATTGGCAATTCCCCGAAGGCTTTTCAGGTGCTTAAACTGTTGTATCGCATTACCGAAGAGTTGCCGTGCGATTTGAAAGAACGCATCGTTGGGGGCATGGGCCAGAAGGTATCCCAATGCCCATACGGCCCGTCCAAAAGCATCTTCCGAACCTTTTTTGTCAAGAAATTGATGATCAAAACTCAAAAAATTACGGAAACTGCCATCGGGATTCTGCATATAGTTGATATAGGAGAGGTAAGTGGACATGAGGTTGATGGCTTCCGGCTCTTTTTGTCTTTCATGTACCATGTTCATGACCAGCAGGGCCCGTGCGTTGTCATCGAGACAATAACCGTGACGGTAATCGGGTATGTTGTATTTTGCATGCTGCAGGATGCCCGTAGTGTCTGTCAGGCGTTTAACATGACTCAGGTTCAGCGAAGGTAACAAAGTGGGATCTACGATTTTTTGACTGTAGTTCTGTGGTTTACGGTATCTCCGGATGGCTGTTTCAGCAATTTTTAAATATTTTTTGCCTTGCAGGGGCCAGGTAATCTTTTGACCATAGGCATAAGCACGTTTCCGGATGGCTTTCATCTTTAGCGGGTTTCCCAATAAATCCAGCAGCGTATCCGCCAATGCTTCATGGTCGTTAAAAGGAAACAGTACCCCGCGACCTTTGTCCAGCAATTCGGTGGCATGCCAGTAAGGGGTTGAAACAACAGCTGTTCCGGCTCCTACGGCATACGAAAGTGTCCCGCTGGTAATCTGGGCTTCGTTGGGATAAGGTGTTATGTATATGTCGGTTGCCGAAAGGTAGGCGCACAGCTCTTTTTCTTCTAAAAAACTGTCGATAAACACCACATGTTTTTCCAACTTGTTTTTCTGTACCAGCCGTTTCAAAAAATGCCGGTATTCTTCTCCCGAAACTTTGACCACGCCCGGATGGGTTTTTCCTACAATCATGTATTCGACCTGTGGAAATTGCTCTACTACCCGCGGCAAAGCCCGGATGACCGTTTCAATACCTTTGCCCCGGCTGAGAAGCCCGAAAGTCATGAGTGAAATTTTATCTTCCAGATGAAACTTTTGCTTGTATAAGTCGTGGTTTTGGTAATCAAATTCGGGGAATCCGTGTTCGATAATGCTGATTTTCCGGCGGGGAATCTGATAAATATCTTCCAAAAAAGTAACGGCCATTTTGCTCATGACCACAATTTTGTCGGCTTTTTTTCCGATTTCTGTCAAAATGGCCTTTTCGCTAAATGTGGGTTCTTTCAATACGGTATGGAAAGTAACCACCAACGGGACTTTCAGCCGGTTGATCAAGGGCAGGATGTAAACGCCGCTGTTTCCGCCGAAAATACCGAATTCGTGTTGTAAAACACAAATATCGGCCGAGTAGTTTATGTAGTCGGCAGCCTTCAGATAATCTTTTTGGTGGCTTTCGCGAATGCTGTATTTTACAATATCCGGATAGGCATATCCATTCTCTTTATCGGTCATGGCCACAACAAAAACCGAAGTATCTTCGGGGCTGCTTTCCGTTTCACGGGGTAAGGCCCGGATCAGGTTTTCCGTAAAAGTGGCTATTCCGCATTCGCGGGGTGGGTATGTAGTGATAAAGGCTGCTTTCATGATGTTCCAGTTTTTTAAAGAACAGTTTTTTCAAAGGTAGTGATATTTCATCAAAGGTCATTCCATCCCGCAAAGGACCTTTGTTAAAAATTCAAAACTTAGTCTTTTTCAGGTTATCTTTGTCATAATGAAAAAGTCGCCACATGCCGGATACAGAAAATAACCGAAAGATTTATACCCTGTTGGAAATTTCAACAGGCATCAGCCGGGTGATCCGTGAAGCTTTCCCTGGTTATTATTGGGTAAAGGCCGAAATTGCCAAATTGAATTACTATCCCAAAAGCGGCCATTGCTATCCTGATTTGGTAGAAAAACACAACGGCCTCATCAAAGCCCAGATGCGGGCCAATATTTGGTCGGGCAATTTTCAAAAGATCAACCGGAAGTTCCTAGAAATTACCGGTGAGCCACTAAAAGATGGTTTGAAAATCCTTTTTCTCGGCAAGGTTACTTTTCATGAGCATTACGGCTTGTCTTTAAATATCCTTGATGTGGAGCCCTCGTTTACCCTGGGCGAAATGGCACGCGAAAAACAGTTGACCATCGAAAGATTAAAGACAGAAGGCCTTCTGGATGAAAACAAAAAGCGCCCCCTGCCCCTGTTACCCAAAAGGGTTGCTGTAATTTCGGTGGAGACCAGTAAGGGATACCATGATTTTAAAGGGGTTTTGGAAAACAACCCCTGGCATTACCGTTTCCGGCTGACCCTTTTTCCGGCTTTGTTGCAGGGTGACGGGGCCGTAAGCTCCATCAATGCCCAACTGCAGGCCATTGCAGCACAAAAAGCGGCATTTGATGTGGTAGCCATCATACGGGGCGGTGGCGGCGATGTGGGGTTGAATGCTTACGATAACTATCATCTTGCCCGTACAGTGGCTTTGTGCCCGTTGCCGGTGATTACCGGAATCGGTCATTCTACCAACCTGACCGTGGTGCAGATGGTGGCCTTTGCCAATAAAATTACGCCCACCGAAGCAGCCCATTTTTTGATTCAGCAGTTTCACAATTTTTCCGTCAGGATAGCAGAAGCCGAAGAAAAGGTGATGCACCGGGCACAGGAGCGTCTTTTTTCGGAAAGACAAAGTCTTTTTCAAACCATCCGGTTGTTCGAAATTCATGCGCACAACTTGCTTCAACGGTACCAAACCCATTGGGCATATCTTTCAAAACAATTGGAGCAGGTGAGCCACCGGCTCTTGGAAAAAGAGAAAAAAAGGCTCCAAAATACCGCTGTTTTATTGCGCTATCAACCGGTACGCAAAGTGCAATTGGAGGGGAAGCGCCTCGACAACATGGAGAAACTGCTCAACATTTACACCGGACACATTCTTTCAAAAGCTTCCGGGAGGCTGGAATCCATTGAAAACAAAGTTCATTTATTAAAACCCGAAAATATCCTGAAAAAAGGATACAGTATTTCGGTGGTTGAGGGTAAAGTGTTGCGGTCTGCTCATGATGCCCCTTCCGGAAAAATCATGGTGACCCGTCTGCACGATGGAGATGTCAGAAGTAAAATCGAATAATTAAAAAATATGGAGAACATGGAAAATAAAAGTTATACCAAAGCCATAGAAGAGCTGGAAAAAATTGTTTCGGAAATGGAAAACGAAGACATTTCGGTGGATGAACTCTCGCATAAAGTAAAACGGGCCGCCGAATTGATCCGGATTTGTAAAAC
>CAYYRE010000063.1:12814-16023 GCA_964473895.1 uncultured Lentimicrobiaceae bacterium
GTGAATTGTTTTCACATATTCTTATCCGCTTTTTAAAGCCCTACATTAGCGCCCATTTTTTATTGTTAATTTAAAACTATATCTTATGAAATTATTTTTACGATGGATGTTATTTGGCCTTTTTGTGGTGGGCCTGAACCTGGCAGGTTATGCGCAAGGGGTTACTACCGCTGCCCTCAAAGGGCGGGTGATTGACCAAAACGGGAAACCGTTATTTGCAGCCACTGTTTTAGCCATACACACTCCCACAGGGACGCAGTATGGCACAATTACCTCGGAAGATGGGTTGTTTTATATCCGTAACATGAAAATTGGCGGACCCTATACGGTAAGGATCAGCTCGGTGGGATATAAAACCGAAGAAGTTAAAGGAATCTACCTGGATTTGAACAAAACGGCAGATATAAAAGTGGTTTTGACAGAAACGGCACAAAATATTGGCGAGGTGGTGATCAAAGGAAACACCAACAATACGATTAATGCCGGCAGAACCGGGGCTATGACCAATATTACGAACAAAGCCATTGAAAATATGCCGACGATTCAGCGTAGTTTGAAAGATATTACCCGTCTGACACCCGAATCGGATGGAAACAGTTTCGGGGGTGCCAACGACCGGTACAATAGCTTTTCATTGGATGGTTCGGTTTTTAATAATTCTTTCGGTCTGGGTGATGCCACGCCGGGAGGTCAAACACATGCCCAGCCCGTATCGTTGGATGCCATTGCCCAGGTGCAGGTTTCGCTGGCTCCATTTGATGTTCGTGAAGGCGGTTTTACCGGCGCCGGTGTGAATGCCGTTACCAAATCGGGGACAAACCAATTTAAAGGAACCATTTATTCTTTCTTTAGAAACAAAGGAATGGTCGGCTCGAAAGTGGGCGATGTTTCGGTCCCCAACACCGACTTTAACACCCAACAATACGGCGTGAGCCTCGGTGGTCCGATCATTAAAAATAAACTGTTCTTTTTTGTGAATTACGAAGGGGAAAACAGAAATGAACTGGCCCACAGCTGGGTAGCCTATAACGATCAGAACAAAGGGCAATCGAATGTAACGACTGTATCCGAAGACAGTATTAAAATGGTGCAGGAACGTTTCCGGAATTATTGGGGATACGATCCCGGCGCCTATCAGGGATATACCCATCATAAAAAGAATTATAAAATCCTGGCAAAAATCGATTGGAATATTTCGAAAAACCACAACTTGACAGTACGTTATAACATGCTGAATTCGTGGTTGGATAAATTGCCCCACCCCACCGCTATTATCGGTCGTGGTCCGACCAGCTACCGGTTGCCTTTCGAAAATTCTTCTTATCGTATTTACAATAAAGTTCAGTCAATCGTTGCCGAGTTAAATTCCATTTTTTCGAATAAAGTGGGAAATAAAATCATAGCCGGTTATACGGCTTTTCGCGATTATCGTGTTCCTTTCTCCAAACCTTTTCCTGTAGTGGACATTTTTAACCAGCAAGGACAATTGGCCATTACAGCCGGTTCCGAAATGTTCTCAACACATAATATTTTGAATCAGGACATATACCAAATTTCTGATAATTTGAGTTATTATGCCAATAAACACACTATTACAGGCGGCTTTGACTTTGAATATTTCAGTTTTGCAAACTCGTTTAACCTATTTTACTATCCCTGGGATAAATTTTTTAGCGTCAAAAGTTTTCTTGAAAACGACTCGATCAACGGGGTTAATTTCAACAAACAGGTGCGTGATGCACAGAAAAAACCTTACGTTTTGTCCTATCTGAAAGTGGGGCAACTGGCCATGTATGCACAGGACGAATGGCATGTTAACGACCGCTTTACCTTGACCTACGGTTTGCGTATTGATGTGCCGTTTTATTTTAACAAAATCCCCGAAACAGCGGCTACGGATGTGGTCAAGAATTTTGATGGATGGGTAGATGAAAATGGAAATCCGGCCAAAGTGGATGCTACCAAATGGCCCAAATCGAAAGTGTTATGGTCGCCCCGTGTCGGGTTCAACTGGGATGTTAAAGGAGATAAAACCATGCAGTTGCGTGGCGGGACAGGCATTTTTAGCGGCCGTATTCCCTTTGTATGGCTCGGAAACCAATCGACCAATGCCGGTATATATCCCGGCTATACTTTTCAGGTGGATGCCACCGTTGACAATTTTCGCTGGCCCCAGGTTTGGAAAAATGATTTGGCCATTGACATGAACCTTGGAAATCAGTGGATGGTAACACTTGAAACCATTTATACAAAAACCCTTGTGGCGATTATTCACCACAATTACAATATGAAACCTCCTACGGGGCATTTGAGTGGAACCGGTGATAACCGTGCCATGTTTAGTAGCTTCAGCGAAAGAAATATCTACTCGACCAGCCCGGGACACATTGGCTTTTTGGATGCCGGTACCATTATGATGGCCAATTCGGATAAAGGGTCTCAATTTAATTTTACGGCAAAAGTTTCCAAATCGTGGCATTTCGGTTTGAGTTTTATGGCAGCTTATACCTATTTAAATGCCAAAGATATTACCACGTTGACCTCTAAAATTGCAGCCAATGCATTCCAAAGCCGGCCGGTGATCGGTAATCCGAATTATTCTCAATATTCCTGGTCCGGATTCGGGTTAAAACATCGGATTATTTCCAGTGTAGCCTACCGGATTTCGTACGGACATGCGGCTTCCACCTTTTCTTTCTTTTATGAAGCCGGAAAAGGTAATCGTTACTCCTATGTGTATGCCGGAGACCTGAATCAGGATGGAATACGTAACAATGATTTGCTTTATGTTCCCAAAGACAAAGGGGATATCCATTTCGGTACCGTGGATGCCAACGGTAATGCAACGGTAGCTCCCGATGCCGATGCCCAATGGGCTGCCCTGAATGCTTTTATAAATCAAGATCCGTATTTAAAAACCCGCCGTGGGCAGTATGCCCAACGTAACGGCGCCATGCTTCCATGGTACAGCCAATTGGATTTCAGGTTCCTGCAGGACTTTTATGTGGATAAAAAGAAAGTGCATAAATTTCAAATTTCTCTTGATATCCTGAATCTGGGCAATATGATTAATTCCAGCTGGGGTGTCCGTAAGTTTGCCACTTCCGACAATCCCATCTCGGTAACGGGTGTGGATAAAAACGGGGTACCGTATTTTAAATTCGATACCAATTTAAAGAACTCTTATGTGGATGATGTTTCACTGCGTT
>CAYYRE010000064.1:0-15974 GCA_964473895.1 uncultured Lentimicrobiaceae bacterium
CCCCGGCATTTTGCGCTGAAAGCAAACTCCCGGAAAAAATGAAAAACACAAGGAAGAGTAGTGTTTTTGACTTCATATTATACATTTTATGTGATTTAGTTTGACTTTTTATTTTTTATCCGGCCATTGGTAACAAAACCGGCAAACAGATGTCTATCGCATCAGGGGACAAAGATAGAGCGGTCTGTCCATGCCACTGTTATACAATTTTGAGAAAGACTTATACCATTTTTTGCCATCGATAACGCGATGAAGTGAACCTTCAAAACGACCGTCACAAAAAAACACGGCCCAGAGAAACAAAATATAACACTGTTCACCAAATCTTTACAAAGTTAAGAGAAAATCTGATCCATTCAACCCCTCCTCTGCGTATCCAGTGCTGACGCATTCATTAAAAGGCGGCAGGATAACACATTACCGATAGGCGCCATCACAAACGACAGCTACAAACACAACCGTCTGGAGTGAACGGATGCATGGCAAGCATAAAAAAGGGAAAGTAAAAGCCGGAATTATTTTTTCGGCACAATGCCCTGAAAAATATCAAATTTTGCCAACCGGGCTTTTTGTGCAAAATACATCAGGGAAGTACGCAACACCCCCAGGCCGTATACAGCACTGCGCGTCAGGTTAATGGAAGAGGCTTCTTCGAAATACTTGGTAGGGCAGGTGATTTCGGCAATTTCCCAGCCGGCATAAAAAATCTGTGCCAGCATTTCGTTATCAAACACAAAATCGTCGGAACATTTCTCGTAAGGAACACTTTTGAGCACCCGGGCCGAAAAAGCCCGGTAACCCGTATGGTATTCCGACAGCTTTTGGTTCATCACAATATTCTGAAAAAGGGTCAAAAACCGGTTCGCCACATATTTGTACCAAGGCATCCCCCCTTTCAACGCCCCTTTTCCGAGAATACGCGAACCGATGACCACATCGTACACTCCGTTGGCAATCAAATAGCACATGGAATGGATAAGCTTGGGCGTATATTGGTAATCGGGATGCAGCATCACCACGATATCAGCACCAAGGGCAAGGGCTTTATTATAACACGATTTCTGGTTTCCGCCGTAGCCTTTGTTTTCTTCGTGCTCGACAATATGTCTGATTCCCAATTTTTCGGCCACCCGTAAAGTTTCATCGCTGCTGTGGTCATCTACGAGGATCACATCGTCCACAATATCGAAAGGAATTTCGCGGTAGGTTTTCTCTAAAGTGGCTGCGGCATTGTAAGCCGGCAAAACCACCACTATTTTTTTATTGTCAATCATGGATTGTTCGCATTTTTGGTTTGCGGGAGGGGTTCCCGTTTAAAAAAATCAAATCCGTTTTTTTCATAAAGCAGCCGAAAAGCAGGATATTTTTTCTGAAAAGCTGCTTTCCCCGTAATTTTGGTAACGATATAAACCGGATATTGAACGGCACCGTTCAGTTGTTTTTGCACGGAAGCATCAGGAAAGAGTTCCGGCGGCTTTTTCCTGAAATAAAAATACTGCGCATAACTTTTAAATCCCCAGACATTTACATAAGCTTTTTCTCCCGCATGGGCCGTGTAAAAATCAATGGCGGCCTTTTGAGAATATCCTTCCACTTTGGGGGTAATGATCATCACCGAAAGGGTGGTAAAAAGCAGTGTGGAAACAAACAGCGTCACAACCATTCGCTGTATGTTTTTCCTGAATAAAAGCAAGGGGAGCAATACGCCCAAAAAGAGAAAAACGCCCAGCAAAAACTCGTAGCCCGACCAATGCACATGGGCCTGCAGGTTTCCCACGGCAAAATCATCTTTTATCCATCCTTTGGCAATGATGTCGGTTTTGTAACGGATAAAAAGTTGCAATGCGACAAACAAAAGCCCCTCCAAAGCAGCTACCGCCAGTAATGTCCCTTTCAGCCATCCCGGAAACGGCAGTTCCTTTTTTATCATTTTCACTATCACATAGGTGGCAAAAAAAGTTATGGGGAAATAGCAAAACGAAGAGTAATGTACGATTTTAGTTTTGACAATGGTAAAAAGTACCAGCACCACCCAAAAACTGATCATCATCCAACGGCGGAACAGGGTTTGTTCGGCGGTATGGTCCTTAAACTTCCTGAAAGCGGCCAGCATAAAAACAGAGGCCGGGAAAACCCCGAAAAACAAAACCACAAAATGGTAAAAAAGGAAACCGCCGTGCCCCGCATCTTTTTGGGTAAACAAGCGAATCTGGTACCGGATAAACTCCCAGATGAGGGAAGCGCGGCCATCGGCTATCTGGAGAATAAACCAAAATCCGCCCACCAGCAAAAGGGTCAATCCGTAAATCAGCAGAAAACGGCCATCGAAAATTTTTTTCCAACCGCCGTACAGCATCAGCCAAACGCCAAGCGACAGTAGCAAAATCAATAACCCTACGGGCCCTTTGGTCATAATGGCCAGCCCGATAAAAAAGGCAGACCAAAAGGTATTCAGGTTCTTTTTACGGAGCGTGTTGGCGTTGAAAAACCGGGTCATAAAATAGATACCCAAAAAAATAAACAGATTAAACCACGGATCGATAATTCCCGAACGAAAATAGAGTTGCGGAAGAATAGAACCGGCATACACCAGGGCCCACAACAAGCCAAACCGTCGGTCGAAAAGGCGTTCCCCAATCAGGTACAGTACCATAAGCGTAACCACCCCTGCCATGGCATCGGGAAATCGGGCCGCAAAAGCATTGATGCCGAAAATTTTCATGGAAAGTGCCTGCATCCAAATAAAAAGCGGCGGTTTTTCCCAAAACGGCAGGTAATTGATTTGAACCGTCAGAAAATCATGGGTTTGTAACATCTCGCGTGCCGATTCGGCAAAATTGATTTCATCCCAGTCGAACAGATGGACGCCCCCGAGAAAAGGAATAAATAGCCATCCGGCCAACAGGGCAATGATCAACAAATCAATCTGTTTTTGTTTCATACTCAGCGCTTTTTCAGGTAATCCAGGATAGAAAAATGGCAACAACCGGCCCACCGGTTATCAAAATAATATACCGTCAGCCACATCCCGGCAAAGCCAATGATGGAGCCTGCAACCGCATCTGCCATGAAGTGCTGCGAAAGATAAACCCGCGAGAAAGCCGTCAGCACGGCAACCATTAGATAGAGAAACCGAAGCCATTCCTTACGGGTGATAAAAGCCAGCAGAACAAATATTCCGAAAGCTGTGGCCGAGTGTCCCGATGGAAAACTGTTGTACAAATGCATGTGCACCCCTTCCACAAGGTGCAGGGGATGCCCTCCTTTAAAATAAGCCACCGGCCGCAGTGCATGGGGAAAAAGAAGGTGTTTTCCCACCTGCACCAAAAGAGTAATCAACAGGTTCCCCACACCAAATATCACCGCATAGCGTACCCGGACAAACAAAAAAATCAGGAACAAAAACAGCACCATCCAACCGCTACCCATCCAGGTAATGGCACTAAAAAACGCATCTCCGAAAGAAGAATGCCAGCCATTGATCATGAGGTGCAGGTCGGCTTTGGGTTCCAAAAGTACCAGCCCCAAGGCAGCAATCCACATCACCCCAAACAAGGTGAAAACCATCCGGCTTGACCGATGTACAGAATTTTCCAACGGACAGAAAAGTTTAAAAAGGCCGCAACCTCGCGGCAACGGCTGCAAAAATAGCCAATTTTAAAAGAACCGGAGAAAGTGATTTGTTGGTTGAATGCTATTTTGTTAAAGATGTGTTTACTGCAAAAACAGATACCACCATGAAAAAGGTAAAAAATGACCTTAATTTTAAAGATTTCCCACTTCATCCAAAGTTTGGCGGTTATGTACCTGCATCTTTTTATAAGCCGTAGGGCTCATACCAATAATTTTTTTGAACTGGTTGGAAAGATGTTGCACACTGCTGTATCCCGTTTTCCAGGCAATCTCCGAGAGGGTCAGCTCATCATATATTAGCAATTCTTTCACCCGCTCAATACGTTGCAGGATGGTATATTTTTCGATGGTGGTTCCCACCACCGATGAAAACAGGTTGCTCAGATAAGAATATTCGTGATGCAATGCCTGCGACAAATGGTCGGAAAAATTCATGGAAGCGGTCACTTCCCCATCGTAATGAATATACCGGATAATTTCCGTTTTAATTTGTTCCACCAAACGGCTTTTTTTGTCATCGATCAGCTCAAAACCAAGGGCACGCAAATCTTTCCTCAAAACTTCGAGTGTCACCGGATCGGGATCGGCATCAATGACCGCTTCGCCCAAAACCACGGAAACCGGTTTGAGATCCAGCTTTTTCAACTCTTGCTCCACCGCCATGATACAGCGATGGCATACCATGTTCTTAATAAACAATTTTTTTTGTTCCACAGCTTCTTTTTCCTTTCCTGATATGAAAGTCTAAAATTACAAAATAAATAGGATACCATCCGGTACCTAAACGAAGGTAAAAAACGGCACGCAAAAATCTTATTCTGTAAAATAATCCACCGCAGCCACTTTGTCCACGGTGGTTTTCATCCGTTCCAGAATTTGCACATGGTCGGGGTGAATGCGATAGGCATCCAAACCCGCTTCGTTTTCAAAAACCGCCGTAAGCACCAGGTGGTAGGCCGATGGTTTGGTACTGATATTTTTTCCCACTTCCATTGAATGCAAAGCATCTACTGTCGTTTCAAGTGCTTTCAACCTTTGCACAAATTCATTCGTCAGTTTTTCCACATCCTGGTCCGGATGAAACTTAATCATGACAATGTGTTTCAGCATATGATTATTTTTGGTTTTTCTTAAATATCCTGGTCAGTTTCTCACGCGAAATACTGTGTTCCTCCGTTCCTTCCGAACCGAGCAGATAGCCAATGGGAGCCAGTTCGGGCAGGTTTTCGCCCAACACCCTGAAGACAGCGGCCATGGGAACGGCAATAAACATACCGGGCAATCCCCAAATGAACCCTCCGAAAGTTATAGCCAAAATAATCATGAAGGGATTAATACTCACGTGGGACCCCACAATATTGGGAGTTAAAATATTATTTTCGGTAAATTGAACAATGATAAACTGAACCACCACAAGAAACGCGTATTGCGGCGAATTCATGGTAAATACGGCAATAAAAAGCGGAAACATATACCCAATGATGGTGCCGTAATAAGGGATAAAATTCATAATGGCTGCCAAAACACCCAGCAACAAAGCATGTTTCATTCCGATAATGACAAACCCCGTACTG
Organism: uncultured Lentimicrobiaceae bacterium; assembly: GCA_964473895.1. Lineage (GTDB taxonomy): Bacteria > Bacteroidota > Bacteroidia > Bacteroidales > F082 > Sulfidibacterium. The sequence continues at coordinate 5,208 of CAYYRE010000064.1, forward strand.
TTGAGCACCACCAAAATAGATACCACCACCGTAACCCCCGTCATGTAATGTATGACCAGCTGGTTGACCTCCTCAATAATCTTCTTTGCAATGGCGTGTCTTTCCTCGGGTACCACCATCAGAATAAAATCGTAAAATTTGTTCCGGTAAAAAAGCAAAAAGAATATATAGACCGGCATAATCCCTACGGAAAAAACCGTTTGAAAAGTTGCACCGAAAGTGTTTTTAAAGTTGTCTCCGCTTAAGCTCAACAAATTACCGGCAAAAACCTTGAATTGCTCTTTGAGTTGAGGCGTTTCCACTCCGGTCAGTTGTGTCAAATGCCGAAAAATATTATTGATGTTGCGCGAAGCAATCAATTGAAGCGAAGGCAGGTCTTCGAGGAAAAGACCCATTTGTTTATAAATAAAAAAGACCACCCCCGAAACCACGGCAATACCAAGCAAGATACTTAAAATATTGGCAAAAATCCGGTGCATACCGCGGCGTTCCAGAAAACCGGCAACAGGATACAACAAATAGGCAAACAGCCCGCCGAGAGTCAGCGGATAAAGGTAGTTTCGGAACTCCGTCAAAATGAAATAGGAGAGCCACAAAAACAGAAGAATAATAGTCAGCCGGAGTATCAAAGGAAGTTTCAACGTATCTCTCATAAGGCTTCAATTACATATTGTCTCAACATTGACATCTTAAAACCGGAATAAAAGTAAACATAATTATTTTTCATCCGGAAATTTTTCCGGGCGCGAAAAATCGGGATTGGTCAGGAAACTATCGTCCCTGAGGGTTTTGATAAAGCTTAACAAATCCTTTTTTTCGTTGGGTGTCAACCGCACGCCGCCATCATTTATATGATGCATCAGCGGATTGACATACCTGGAATTGTGTAATCCGGAAGAATAAAAATCGATCACCTGTTCCAGTGTTTTAAACCGTCCGTCACGCATGTACGGGCCCGTCAGTTCCACATTGCGCAACGTGGGCGCTTTGTACGCTCCGTGGTCCACCGGGTTTCCGGTGATGGCAAACCGGTCGGCGGGATCATTGAAAACGGTGTCCAATGCATTGTTGTAAAACAGGTTGGTGGTAAACAGCGGATTACCATACCCGCCGTGGCAATGAAAACAATCGGCACCGTTTTCGGTGGTAAACAAAACATAACCGTGCAGTTCGGATTGCGAAAGCTGCACTTCTCCGCGCATATATTTATCAAATTTTGAATTGGCCGAAATCAAAGTACGGACAAACTGAGCTATGGCTCTTTCAATGTTTTTAAAGGTTACCGTTTTGCTTCCGAAAGCTTTATAGAAAAGCTCCGGATAACCCGGAATGGACTGAATGAGTTTTTTTACCTGCGTGGTATCTCCCGCTATTTCCACCGGCGAAGTAACGGCAAGCCGAACCATATCTTCCAAATTACGCATGTGGGGATCCGGATTACCGGGATAAAGAAAACCATTCCATCCGTAACCGTTAAAATTCCACACCAAATTGATCATGGGCAGCATGACATGGTGTGTCCGCTTACCGCGGATGCCAAAAACAAACCCGCCGGGGAAACGGGCATTGTCCTCCCCCGCCTCAAATGAATGACGCTGCACGTGGCAGGTGGAACAACTCATCATCGAATCGGGCTCGGTACGTCCCGATAAACGGCCATCATAAAACAGGTAACGTCCCAGCTTAATCCCCTCCACCGTCATGGGGTTATCGGCCGGGATGTTCAACTTTTCGGGAAAGCCGAAGGGGATTTTAATTTTGTAAGGTGTCGGATGATAAACCGGCGTTGGAGAACCTCCGGAAGGTTTTCCGCAACCCGGTACAACAACCAGCCATAAAACGGGTAACAAAAAAAGAAGTAGCTTTTTCATGGATTCCTATTGTCAAATTTAAGGTGATATGCTTCAGGTGATGACCCTTGTCAACTTCCATACTCTTTATCCCTCACAATCCAAAAGGCGCCTCATCTATAACAGCATTGCCACTCAAGCAAAATTATCAACTTTTCTGTTCGGCACAACACTTTTTTTCCACAATTCATTCCCCTTCATATTTGATTGAAGGCAAGCCGGCTATCCTTTAAAACGGCATCTCATCCCGGCAGAAAATTATAGAATCATTCTAAACAATCCTGTTGGGGCTTTATTTTTTGTTATTTTTGTAACGTTAAAAAAAGAGAAGGAACATGCGGTTTAAAGTGGGTGATAAAGTCAAATTCCTGAATGAAACGGGCGGGGGTATCATCACCGCCATCATGGACAGCAAGCTGGTAAAAGTACAAACCGATGACGGGTTTGAGATGCCGGTACTGAGCAAAGACCTGATTCCGGACTACAGGGAGAGAGAAACCGAAGAAATAAGACAATTTTACGAAGCACCGAAACAAAAAACCGAAACGCCACCGGTGCATCAGGAAATACCAGCGGAAGAACAACCGGTTACGCCGTTGAGCCCCTGGAGTGAGCCCAAAGAAGAGGAAGGATTTTATCTTCTGTTTGAGCCGCACGAACAGCAGTGGGTACTCACCGGAGCGCTGGACGTGTTGCTGGTCAATCACACCCCCTTCGAGATACTTTACAATTTGTTTTTGAAACGGGACGGAAAAACGGAAGGAGTAGATTATGGTTCCGTACCTTCCGAATCGAAAATCCTGCTGGCGACCATTACACGCGACGAACTGGAACAGTGGACCCAGGGTTATGTTCAATTGCTGGTGCACCAAAGCCATCCCGAAAAGGTATTCCTTCCGGTACATGCCGTTTTGGATATCAGGGTGCAACGTTTTTACAAAGAAGGCAGTTACAAGACCTCCACGCTTACCAACAGCAAGGCGGTTACCTCGGTGATTGCTTTACGTTCGGCACTGATGGAAGCTTCCGGAAAAGCAGGAAAGACCGAGTCCTTGCCGGAACAAACCCGTGTTTCCGTCAAAAAAGAAGTTCCTTTTATTGAAAAATACCGCACTGCCCCGGGCGAGGCGGTGGTCGATCTGCACATCGGCGAAATTGTGGATAATATTTCCGGACTTGACAGCCGGGACATGCTCCATTTGCAATTGAACCACTTTCAGAAAGCCCTTGAGAGTGCCATGGCCGAAGGGTACTCCAAAATTACTTTTATCCACGGCATTGGCAACGGCATTTTAAAGAATGCCATCATAAAAGAGATTCAGACTTACGAAAACATGGAACATTCCATGGCATCCATTGTTAAATTCGGGGTGGGAGCACTGGACGTTTCCATCAAGCCCCGGTAAAATCACATTTTGTATTATGAAAAAATTATCCAATATATTTTTTTCCATGCAAAGTATGGGAGTACTTATCCTTCTCTTTGCTTTCAGTATCGGCACAGCCACTTTTATTGAAAACGATTTTGGCACCACTGCTGCCAAAGCGGTGGTGTACAATGCCACCTGGTTTGATATTCTGTTGGGATTACTGGCAGCTAATCTGATAGCCAACATCATCCGGTATCGCATGTACCGGCGTGAAAAGTGGACTGTTTTTCTTTTCCATATCGCATTTCTCATTATTTTACTTGGTGCTGCCATAACCCGCTTTGTCAGTTTCGAGGGAATGATGCACCTGCGTGAAGGAGAGACTTCCAACACCATCCTTTCGGACAGGACTTATGTGGAAGTGGCGGCCACCACCGGTCATACAACTGTAAAAACCGAGAAACACGTCCTGCTTTCGGTGCTTACACCCCATGCTTATCATCAAAAAATAGAAGTGGGGAATAAAGAAATTAAGCTGAAAGCCGTGCGGTTTATACCCAATGCCAGGGAAGTCATCCGCGAAGATGCTTCGGGAGTCCCCATCATTACATTGGTGGTGGCCACCCCAACCATGAAAAGAACAAGTTTTTACCTGAAATCGGGGGAAGAACAAACGGTAGGGAATTACCGGATCAGATTTGGCAAGCCCTTTGATTCCGGAGCCGTTAACCTGTCGCTCAGCGGCGACACGCTCCTGCTCAGGGCACCCGACACAATTCAGACCATGGACATGCAAACCCAGGCCCGTGAAAAATTCCTCCCCGGACAAAACGCCCTTTTTACCAAAGGCAAATTATACAGTATCGACGGCTTAAACATGGTGCTGACCCGTTTTTATCCCCATGCAAAAATCACTTATGCTCCATACGATAACAAAAACATGAGCTTTATGGACGTGCTGGTGGTGAAGGCCACTTCGGGCAACATCTCTAAAGAAGTGTTTTTACGCGGAGGAAAAGGCTTTCGCGGAGAACCCGCTTTTTTTGCCATCAACGGGGTCAACGTCAAAATGGATTACGGGTCCAAAGAAATCAAACTCCCCTTTTCCATTAAACTGAAAGATTTTGAACTGGACCGTTACCCGGGTTCCATGAGTCCATCGAGCTACGCCAGCCGCGTAGTGGTTATTGACAAAGAAAAAAACCTGACCATGCCCTATCACATTTATATGAACCACGTATTGAATTACCGCGGTTACCGGTTTTTCCAGTCGTCGTACGACCGGGATGAAAAAGGCAGTATCCTTTCGGTCAACCACGATTATTGGGGTACCTTTTTTACCTATCTGGGATACTTACTCCTCGCGCTAGGTATGTTCCTTTCCCTGATCAACAAAAACACCCATTTTGCCGCTTTGGGGAAATATTTAAGAAAAACTTCCACCACCGTCAAAGCCGCTTTGTTGCTGCTGCTTGTATCGGCATTGGCGCCAGCAGTGGCACATGCCCAACACGGTTCCATCGACTTTAACAAAATCCCGGTGATTAGCAAAAACGAAGCCGACCGGTTCGGTCATTTGCTGGTACAGTCGAACGATGGACGCATCAAACCGGTGAACACACTCGCCAGTGAAATTTTACGCAAGCTGACCTGGAAAAGCAAATTCCACGGGCAAAATCCGGATCAGGTTTTACTGGGCATGATGACTTATCCGCTTTACTGGCAGCAGGTTCCCATCATCAAAGTATCGGACAAGGCACTGGCCAAAATCATCGGCATCAAAGGAAAATATGCCTCTTATCTGGATTTTATCGACATGAAGAACAACCGTTATAAACTTCAAAAATTTGTTTCGGAAGTCTATGCCAAAAGCCCTAACCAAAGGGGTATGTTTGATAAAGAAGTTATGAAAGTAGACGAACGGGTCAATATAGCCTACATGGTTTATACCGGGCAGCTTTTACGTATGATTCCGGATCCGAAAGACCCCAACCATCCCTGGTATTCGCCGGCATCGAAACCCACTACGCTGTCGGGACAAGATTCGCTCATGGTGGTCAGTGTGATTCCCCAGTACCTTCAGGCACTCTCAAAAGGCGAAACGGGTTTAGCCAATGAACTGCTGAAACATTTTGCAGCCTATCAAAAAAAATTCGGGGCATCCATTATCCCTTCGCAACAGAAAATCGATGCCGAGATCCTTTACAACCGGTGGATGATCTTTTTCCGTCTCGCCATAGCTTACAGCATGATTGGGCTGATTATGATTGTTATCTCCTTTATAGCCATATTTAAAAACACCCCATTCATCCGGGGGGTCCTGAATTTTTTCGTGGTGGTAATTGCCATCGGATTTTTATTCCAGACATTCGGTTTGGGGCTGCGTTGGTACATTTCGGGCCATGCCCCCTGGAGCGATGGTTACGAATCGATGATATACATCGGATGGGTTACCGTGCTGGCCGGCCTCTTGTTTTCGAGACGGTCGAAAATGACAGTAGCAGCTACCACTTTGCTGGCATCCATCATTTTGTTTGTAGCCCACCTGAGCTGGATGGACCCTGAAATCACCCATCTTGTACCGGTTTTAAAATCCTATTGGCTTACCATTCATGTTTCGGTCATTACGGCAAGCTATGGCTTTTTGGCTCTCGGTGCCCTGCTCGGGTTTTTCAACCTGATCCTCATGATCCTAAAAAACCCGAAAAACAAAGAACTCATGGACACCCATATCAAAGAATTGACTGCCATCAACGAACGTACACTCATTGTAGGGTTGTATATGCTGACCATCGGTACTTTTCTTGGAGGTGTATGGGCCAACGAAAGCTGGGGCCGTTACTGGGGCTGGGACCCGAAAGAAACCTGGGCCCTTGTCAGCGTTTTGGTGTACAGCTTCATTGCACACATGCGCTATATCCCCGGATTGAAATCACGTTTTGCTTATAATCTGGCTTCGGTCATAGGCTTTTTCTCCATATTAATGACCTATTTCGGTGTTAACTATTACCTTTCGGGACTCCATTCGTATGCCAAAGGCGATCCGGTACCCATTCCCGATTTTGTGTACTACACACTGGGAGTCATCATACTCACCGTAGTGTGGGCGTACAACAATGAGCAACGTATGAAAAAAAATCCTTCTTAAAATAATAATTGGGTAGGAATGTCGTTTCTTGAGGAACAAATCGTAAAAAATCACCTTATGCAAAGAAACCTTTTATTTTCCGTCGCCTTGGTGGTGACCGTCGTTTTCTTTTCGGGACAGTTGTTTGCCCAAAACGAACAGTTCAATGAAATCAAGAAGAGTGTTGTGCAGTTGAATGGTGGGAGCGGATTTTATTCGGGCGGGTTCCCCCTTTATGCCTTTGCCGATTTTAACGTGCATCCCGACTGGACCGTAGGGCCACAAGTCAATTTTGTGTTTTACGACCACTTTCATTTTGTCCTTTCGGGCAGGGTGGACTACCATTTTAACCGTTTGTTGGACATTCCTTCCGACGCCTGGGACTTCTATGGCGGCGCCACCATGGGCATTGATTTTAGCAACCACACCGAATTCAGCAGCGGATTGCATGTGGGTGGACGATGGTATTGGAACAAAACATGGGGGTTGAATGCCGAAATAGGTGGCGGCACTTATTTTAGCGCAACCCTTGGCGTTTCCATGCGGCTGTAAACTGACCACCTAATGGGGTTTTACCCTGTCTTTGAAAATCTTTTCAAACTTTTCCAGTTTGGGCGTAATCACAAACTGGCAATATCCTGCCGAAGGATGATTCCGATAATATTCCTGGTGATAGGTTTCGGCAGGATAGAAATTGCGGTACGGGCTGATTTCGGTTACTATGGGCCGGGGCCATATTTTGGCTTCTTCCAATTGGTTTTTGAGTGATTTGGCCACAGCTTCCTGATGAGGATTATGGAAAAAAATAACGGAGCGGTATTGCGTTCCCACATCGGCCCCTTGACGGTTGAGCGTGGTGGGGTCATGTGTTTTCCAAAAAATCTCCAACAATTCCTCCAATGAAATTACAGCCGGATCATAGACCACCTGCACCACTTCGGCATAACCCGTTGTTCCCGTACACACCTGCTCATAGGTAGGATGGGGATCGGCTCCCCCCGAATAACCGGCCGTTGCCGAAACAACGCCTTTTACCCTTTCGAAAATGGCCTGGCTGCACCAAAAGCAACCTGTTCCCAACGTAATGGTATCGTAAGTCATATTTTTTTCTCCCTGGCCAAAAGCCGGACCATTGGCTGTTACCAGCCATCCAAACATAAAACAATACAGCAGAAAACGCATGAAAATGAGCTATAACAACAACAATTTCCGTCCATAGATCAACTCTTCAATTTCGGGGGGCGGCCCGAGGAACTGCTCCCGGAAACGGTCCATTTCGCCACGGGTTTTTTCCGAAAGCAATTCCGCCATTTCTTCCATCACCTCCTCCCCAATGGCCATGGGTGGCGTATTGAGTACCATGTGGCGTCCGTTAAATTGACCGATCAACTGGTATTCTTTCATCTCCTTTACCGGCTTCTCCCGGAAAAAACATTTGGAAAGCCAAGCATTGATATCAAAAGTATTTAGATTGATCATCATGGGTTCGTTTCCCCGGCTTTCCATAACCCCCTGATAATATCGTTGCAGGTTTTGCATCGACTCTTCGGACATGCCTTTCTGCATCTCCTGATAACAGTCAATACACATGGCATATTCGAAAACCGTAGAACTGAAAGCATAGCCTTCATAATTTTTCATGGCTTTTTCCACCACGTAATGTGTCCCCTCTTCGAGAAGGTTTTTGCCGCAGACAACACATTTTTCAAACGGTTTGCCTTCGGCATCCGAATAAAACTGCTCCGGAATATCCACCCAAAACTCGTCCATAAACGTTGTATTTAAACAGCAAAAGTACATGAAATTTTTTCATTCGAAATGACACACAGACGAATGAAAAAAATTTTATGGGAAAGCGAAGCGCTTCCCCCTGTAAAAAAAGATTTTGCACTTTATCTTTATGGCAAAATGGATTTTTACAGGGGAAATTTACAACTATTCGTCCACTTCATCAAGTAAAAACTTTGGGAGCCTCCGGGTAGCCTTCCTAACCCGGCACCATCAGAACAGGGAAGCCCCCTGGAAAATGGTAGCCTCATCCGGCGACATAACCCTTCCGTAAAGCGTAAGTTGTGTTCCATCGCCCGTGACAATGGTCAACTGCCCTGTACCGTCATCGGACACATACAGTGTAATGTGCGGAGGCAGTCCCGGCCCTATGATACGCATATCGGTCCGCACGTTGATGCCGCTGTTTTTCTTTCCTTCCTGAACTTGATAATGATACAAGGTTCCGCGTACCGTAATTCCTCCCACACCGTTCCATCCGATCAAATTGTCAAAACCGAATTGCAGCACCACCGAATCTCCCGTGACTTTCATAAAATTAATATCGGGGGATAATATAAAAGAGTTTCCCCGCGTATCGGTCAAATAATCGGCTTCAAACACAAAATATTTTTTTTGCACGAGCTGCAAATAATAGGCATGCGATGCTTCGCGTTGTTTGGTTTTTTCTTTTTTACGCCGCAATTGTTCCAAATGACGTTTTTCTTTTTTCGTAAGGGTTTGCGTTTGTGCCATAGCTGCCGGACTGTTCAGCAAACATCCCAACAAAAATATTCCCAGTAAATAACCGATCCTTTTCATGACTTTTTAATTTTATGGTTTAAACCTGTTTTTACAAATCGCATACCAACCTGGATATTAGATTGTTAAATATTTATAAACCCGGGGGCGGGAAGCAACAACCCAACCAGGCCGCCGGATACCGTTTTCATTCAATTTTATCTTTATTTTTGCCTGCCGGCTCCGGGATCATAACTTTTTCTCTACTTGCACATCACATTTAAAATCCGGGGCCGGATTTTTTATTATGCTTAAACAAAAATTTTATCCGTATCTGCTGGCAGGCGTCCAATTGGGGAGTCTGGCTTATCTCGGTCTCAGTGCTCCTGTCATGGCCAAGGAATGGGATGGTATTTCGCTTGAATTGGCAGGTATCTTGCTGGCAGTTTATGCCGTTTATGTGGCAGGAGTTCACAATGTCAACATTACCCCCACACCCAAAGAAGGTGGCAGACTTATCACCACTGGACCTTACCGGCTAATTCGTCATCCCATGTACCTTGCCCAGGTAGTGGCGGTCATCCCATTGGTAAACAGCTACTTCACCCAGTGGCGCTTGGGAGTGCTTTTCTTGCTAATGATCACACTCCTGCTCAAAATGCATTATGAAGAAAAAGGCCTTGTGCGCCAATTTGGGGACGATTATTTGCAATACATGAAGACAACCAAAAAAGTACTCCCCTTTATTTATTGACACCATCCTATGTAAAATTGTCACATCTGAAAAATAGTCAGACCCCACGGACAAATGAAAGAAATGGCATGTTAATTGATTAATGAACTTGTCAAAAAAAAGAGGATATGGATATGGCATTAAGAGAGATTGGGTCGCACGAAGAAATGTTGCGACTGCTGGATGAAAAAAAGAAAAATTACATTTTACTTTACAAAAAAGGATCGGAAACCAGTGAATGCAGTTACAAAAATATTGAACGCGTTGCCGGAAAGGTAAAAGATGTGAATGTAGCTGCTGCCGATGTGACCAAAGTACGGGATATTCATCCGAACTATTCCGTTACCTCGGCCCCTACCCTGTTGGTGTTTGAAGGAAAGAACTTTATAAAAACCGTGAAAGGGTGTAATGATGAAAATTATTACCAATCGCTTTTTGAAAGTTCCTTTTATACCTCTACAACCGCCGATGGAGAAGAGCAGCCGCAAAAACGGGTAACTGTTTACTCTACGCCGACCTGCACATGGTGTAATGCCCTGAAGACACACCTGAGGAAAAACGGAATCCGTTTCCGCGATATTGATGTTTCGAAAGACCAAAAAGCTGCCGAAGCCATGGTGGCACGCAGCGGACAGCAGGGCGTCCCCCAAACCGACATCAATGGCGAAATTATTGTAGGATTCGACAAAAACCGCATCAATACTTTACTGGGAATTCAATAGCACATTATAAAATCATAAACTTAAAAACATAAGAAAATGAAAGAGTTACAACCGTTAAATGAAAATGTTTTACTGGATTTGACCGAAGAAAAGGAAGAACAAAAAACAGCTTCGGGCATTATTATTCCTGATACGGCCAAAGAAAAACCGCAATATGCCAAAGTGGTGGCCATCGGAAACATTGAAAATCCTGGAATTGCCGTAGGTGACACGGTATTTTATAAAAAGTTCTCCGGCACGGAGTTCGATTTCGAAGGAAAAAAATACCTTATGGTTCCTTATGCCGACCTGTTGGCCAAAATCGTAGAAACGGAAGAAATATAAAAGCAACATATTTCAAAAAAAAAGCGGCTTGCGAGCCGCTTTTTTTTGTTAGCAACAAGAACAAATCCCGGTTTTTATTGAAGTTGTTTAAAGTTTACAAAACAAAGGATGCTTTAACAAACTGATAAATCAG
>CAYYRE010000065.1:0-15907 GCA_964473895.1 uncultured Lentimicrobiaceae bacterium
TACCGGAAGAGCTTTTTCTGCTTTATGGTGCGGGCTATTTCCATGGGTACGTATTGCTCCCATTCAGGATGCTCTTCGCGAATCATTTTCAGAACTTCGCGCGATTTAATGAACAAATGTTCCGGCAAGTGGCTTTTCAGGTCCAAAATAAAACGGTTTTCAATCAAATAATCGTACAACAACCTGACATCCTCTTCTATTTCAATATGACGGGCATCCACCATTTTTTTTTCATCGCCCTCGCCTTTCAGCGTCGGATAAATATATAATTTCAGGTTTTGCGGGAAAAGCATCCCCATGGCCTGTAAAATACCGCCTTTTAAATGGGTATAATACCTTTTGTCCATCACTTTTTCCAGTGTGGGTACTCCCATGGCAATGCGGAGATTTTTCAGCTTGAATTGCGAAAAGAAATCCACCAGCTTGTAATACTCCTTAAAATCGGAGATCATTACATTTTGCCCTATGTCATTGAGCATATCCACCCGTTCCAGGAAATCCCTTTCGTCCACCGTATCACCTTTGGCCGACAGGTTATTGAGTGAGATTTCGCAAAACGAAAGGGTATTGTCCGGCTCATAGGTTTCATCTTTCCGGAAAAGCGCCATACTTTGACGTAAAATATCTTTCACCACATAGGTAATCGGCTGGAAAGCTCCACGAAATGCCAGCACATTTTTTTTATACAACATATCCGAAGGCTGCTGTACATTTCCTTTTTTATCGAACATCATGGCGCGGGCCATCCCGTTTTTTACCAATTGTACGGCCAGCAAACGGTTGTCCACAAAATCCAAATCCGGGCCTGACATACGCAAAGCAGAGATGCGGAAACGGTCGGTGGAGAGGTTATCCATTAACGAAACCAAAAACCGTGGCGGATCATCGTAAAAATATTTACTGGCATACAACAAGTTGACACCCAGTATCCCCAAGGTACTTTGCTGCTGTAGTCCATCGTTTTCCAGCAACTTTACATGCAGAAGAACAGTATTGGGTTTTCCTCCGGGTTTTAGTTGAAAACGAATTCCCATCCAGCCATGGGCATAGTTGGTTTTGGAATAATTGAGGATTTCCACCGTATCGGCGAAAGCAAAAAAAGCACATTCGGGACGGGCCTCCCGCAGCAGTTTTTCCACTTCATGGTATTCGTGCTGAAGCATTTTTAACAAACGGTCTTCCGAAACATAGCGGCCGGGTTTATTGTCGTTGTATTGGGCATCGCTGAAACGTTTGTCGTAGGCCGAAATGGTTTTGGCAATGGTTCCGGAAGCTCCCCCCGCCATGAAAAACTGCCGCGCCACTTCCTGTCCGCCTCCGATTTCGGCAAAACTTCCGTAAAAGTTGGTGTCGAGATTAATCTGCAGCGCTTTTCTTTTGGTGGGAATGATGTCGTGTTTCATGCCGCAAAATTACAAAAAGAAATATTGATATACCTGAATAATATTTTACCAAATTTTCCGGTATTTCAACTTACTCATCGGGAAAACAAAAAAGGCTGCCCGCCAATGCGGACAGCCTTTTTAACTTTCATAAAAACGGTGTTAACGTTTCATGAATTTCTTCACCACCATATTTTGTCCATCACTCAGGGTGATAAAGTACATATTGGATGGCTGTGTGCTGATATCCACCGAAACCGTGGAAGGAACGTGATCGAATTTCTTTTGCAAGATCACCCGGCCGGTAATATCCACGATGCGCATGCTGACGGCACCTTTCAAAGCACCGTTCAGGGCAATGTGGAACTGGCCGTTGCCGGGATTGGGATACAGTTCCACTTTATCCGACAAAGTAGGATTGTTGATACCGGTGGCCGCTTCCACTTTTACATTGTCAATCTGATAAGTGGTGGTTTTACCGGTGGCCGCATCGCCGGTGTAAACAAAGGCAACATTCAGGTTTCCATTGTAAGCCGAAAGATCGGCTTTGCCGGCAGGAGCAAAGGTACCGTATCCGTTTGTGGGTCCCGTCGGAATGGTAAAGTTACTGGTGATATCGGTCCATGAAGCCTTGTAAATACCTTCCGGTGTCTGGTCAAAGTCAGTGGAAACCATTACCTTCAATCCGTTGTGTTTCCAGTAGGCCACGTTCACGTCAAACGAAAGGCTTTCACCGGTTGTTTTGTCCATATTCAAAGCCGGCGTGATTAACCAAGCCGTATCGCCGTGCGGTGAGGGTGATTTGTAGGAAGAGAATTGAGCATAACCATTCTCTTTGTAAACTTTACCCATCCATAGCCGCTGGGCACCATCGGCGGTATTGACATTCAACCATCCGGTCAGATCCAAATCCGCACCATTTTCTACACCATCGAAGTTTTCGCTAAACGGCAGGTCAAGGGCCGGCAATTTGTTGTCGATATAGCCGAAAATATCCATGGTACTGGTATCACCTGACACCTGGATTTTACGGTTATCACCGCCTTGCCATTCACCACCGCCCCAGCCGGCATTCACAAAGTACTTGTATTGTACTTCTTGTGCCGTATCGAGATGGATCGTAATGGAATAAATCATATTGCTATCGGCATCCGACATCCTCAGCATAGGATTGGAACCGGGTTCATTCCATGTCATGTTCGGGAAATTACCGGCAATATAAACACTGTCCACCTGAGGATTAAAGCCGGCTGCATAGTGCATATCCACATTGAAATGGACATCAAAGCCGCCTTCGCCTTCCGGTGTAGGTTGCCCTATGTTGCCGAAATAGTTTTTGTCTTTTACAATCCATTGCGAATCGTTGGTGTCCGAACCGGCCGACATGCCCCAGTCACCGCCGTTTCCAATCTTCACACTGCGTTTTCTCAACAGGGTGTGGTCTTTGGTAGCTGCAGTTACACCGGCTACATCCCAACCGGCACCCGGATCATTCCACGGGTCGCCAATGGCATCTATCCACATCCGGTCATACTGGCTTACCATGCGGATCAGTACACGGGCATCGTTTCCGTTAAACCCGCAGACATATCCGGCTTCGTTGTAAGCTACCGTATCATTGGTATGGGCCAAAATGGCCGGATCGGCCTGGCTGTTGGCCAAAACAAACACATCTCCTGCTTTCAAAACATAGCCTTTCGGGAAATGATACACCGGACCATCATCATGGAGGCCGTTTCCGTTGTATGACCCGGCAATGATGTAGTCATCAAGGCTAATGTCATGATCGGTGGGGTTGTAAATCTCCAGTGCTTTGTTGTTGCTGGAACCTTCAATGTATTCCGAGAAAATCAGTGAACTGCTTGCAACGGTAAAGTTCCAATCCTGATTCATGAGGCCCGGGTAAGTTTTACTGCCATCGGCACATTTCACAAATGCGGAATCAATTTGGATATAATAGCTTCCCGGCATGAGATGTGTTTTCAAATTAAAACCAAAACCGCTGCCATATATTTGAATGTCATTTACACCAATGGTGGCTACCGTCGTACCATCTGCTTTCTTCACATAAAGGTTACCTGTCCCTTTGACAATGGAATCACAATTGAAATCGGCGTTAAAATAGGTATTGGGCATGACATCTTGCATACCGAAGGAGGGCATGGAATGAGTAATGCGCATGGGGAAGGTATCCACAATATATACCGGTGAGGCATAATCTTTCATATGCATATCGGCGGCATTCCAAATGATTACCGAATCCAGTCTAATGCTGCCCCCCACGTCATTGGGATCCAAATACATTTTCCATTTACCGGAGGCAGCGGGAATCGGTTTGAATGTGGAAGGATCGAAATGGTCCATATCTCCGGTTAGCATAAAGTAGCCGCCCTGGTCTCCCATGCCGCCAAAATATCCACCGATCAGCACACTGTCCACATTTTGGGAAGTCCACTCAAAGGTCAGGGTATCGCCTACATAAACGGTATCGTTATCCTGCGGCTTGACGAGGTTCAGAATGCGGTTGTCTTTAACCGTAAACGGACTGATCGTTTGTTTAAAGGTCGTGTCGTAAGCATCCCAAAGGATCAGGCCATAATCCCCCGGTTCGGCCTGCTGCGGGATGGGCAAACTATACATTCCCTTATCCGCCCCGACAGGACCGGCCAGCACAAAGGCATGGGCCATACCTGCCGAAACAGGATAAACTCCTATAAGCAAGCTGTCGATATTTTGGGCCGTCCATTCCACCTTAATGGTATCCCCGATATTATAAGTCACAGGAGGCACGGGTTTGTCAATGGATAACGAACGTGCTCCGGTAGTAGTCACCGTAATTTTTACCGGATCGGCTTGCAGGTTTCCGGCATTATCTTCCGCCACAAACCAAATATCCACCGAACTGTTGGGTTGTGCACCGGTCAGTTCGTAGGTTGCAGGCGTATTGGCTTTTGCAACGGCAATAGTATCCTTCATATAAACCGTTACGGTATCATA
The DNA here is from genome assembly GCA_964473895.1 of uncultured Lentimicrobiaceae bacterium. Taxonomy (GTDB): domain Bacteria; phylum Bacteroidota; class Bacteroidia; order Bacteroidales; family F082; genus Sulfidibacterium. The sequence goes on from CAYYRE010000065.1 coordinate 4,380, forward strand.
ATTTGCACCGGCTTTTACTTCGGCAGCCGTTGGAGCTTTGGCATCTTTGGGAACAACTATAAAATAAACTTGTCCCGGTTCGTCTAAGCTCACGGCAATGGTTCCCCTGGTATCTTCCACATGCATGGTTTTCGGAAAGCCGCTGGTCCACGTGGGGGCCTGGGTATCGTTGCCAAAGGTATGGTGTGCAGGGTCCATATCCGCCACATTGGCCGGGCGGGTAATGGTCCATTCCGAAGCAGTCCATGTGGGATTGGGTGTGGAAATATCTGCATTTCTTTCGGCCATGCCATCCGAGTATTCCCAAGCTTTCCCGGTGCCATCTTCATTCATAACACCATATGCATCCATCATTGTACCGGAAGCATGTCCTCCACCCTGATACAGAAAATATCCGTCATCACCGTTACCGCTAATCTGGTTACTGGTCATGTCAGCATCAAATCCGTAGATTGATGTAAAATCGCTGTATCCGGCAATAACAAAAACCGAACCGGCTTTGACGGTTCCTGTCAACTGTATGTCGTAAAGGGAACTGCCGTTCACTTGTTTCACCAAATACCAATTTCCGGCAGCCAAGTCCACATCCGCATTGGTCGGGTTAAAAAGCTGCACAAACCGCCCCTTATAATTGTCTTTGGGGTCGGCAATTTTTGAGATGATGAGATTGGTCTGGGCATACGAATATAAGCCCATGAACAATAGCATCATCATTACAGAAAATCTGTAACCAAGTAATTTTCTTTTCATACTCATTCAGTTTTAAAAGGTTATTAAATTCTATTTTATTTTGGTGAGGTAAATATAATAAAAACGGGAATATTGTCAACACCGGCAACGTTAATTTATTACATATTTTGTGTTAAAACAATTTGAAGCCTTTGCCGGATGAAATCAATGCACATGCAGGCCCTATTCTTTTTCTCAGAAAAAACCCAATCTCTCTCTCTTACGTAAACCGGTAATTTGCACGGGAGCAAAGCGTTAAGACAATCCTTGCCATAAAAGAAAAACATTTCACAACCATGTAATGGGGATTTATGATTTGACTTATTTTTGCAGCCAGCGGAATTATTAAAAATCGTTTTAAATTAAACCATTTTAAAATGAAACAGGCAGTGATCCTCCAAATATACGGCCGGGTACAAGGTGTCGGATTCCGCTATTACACACAAAAAAAAGCGGAAGAACTCGGCATAAAGGGTTTTGTGAAAAACCGTCCCGACGGCAGTGTTTATGTGGAAGCCGAAGGTGAAAAAGATGCGCTCGAAACATTTGTATCGTGGTGCGAAACAGGGCCTCCCTGGGCGCATGTCCGGCAGGTGGAAAAACAAGACATCCCGCCTCGGGGATACCACCATTTTGAAATCCGGTAATCATCCTTATTTATGGGCAACAGCCCGTAAGAATTCACGTTTTCCGGGCGGGCCGGGCAGTTTCTGCCACACAAAACCGGCGGCTTTCAGTGCCCGTTTTACGCTTCCTTTGCAGGAATAAGTAACCAGAATCCCTTGGGGAACAAGGGCTTTATGCAATTTCCGGAAAACTTCTAAAGTCCACATTTCCGGTTGGCTTTCCGGAGAAAAGGCGTCAAAAAAAACCACATCGGTTTTTCCTTCTTCCGGTATAAAATTTTGAACAGTTTCAGGTATGATTTCCATTTCAAAGAAAGGAGTTATGCGGTGTTTTCCTCCGGTTTTATGGATAGCCCAAAAATTTTCTTCGGAAACACCGGTCAACTTTGTATAATTTAATGCTTTTACAACGGAAAAAGACAAGGGATAAGGTTCCAATCCCACATATTCCACGTTTTTATTGTTTCGTACAGCCCACTGCAAAGCTAACATGGCATTAAGGCCCGTTCCGAAACCCACTTCAAGGATACGGACCGTGGACAAACCGGCAGCTTTTTCAAGACCTGCACGAATAAAAATATGTTCCGACTCCTGCATGGCACCGAAAACCGAGTGGTAATGCTCTCCGGATATTTCACTGAACAGCGTATGCGAACCATCTTTTGTGGTGACCAAATGATGCTTTTCCATGGAGCAAAATTAAACGGATTTCGCGCCGATTTTATGAAATGGCAAAACGGTTTACACAATTTTTGTATCTTGCCGTAACAAATTCAAAAATCCATGCTCAACGATATTTCTTTGGAAAACATTCTGTTTCTGGACATAGAAACGGTTCCGGCCTATCCCGATTTTGAAAATGTTCCGGAAAAATTTCAAAAACTCTGGGCCAAAAAAGCAGAGCGTTTGAAATACCTCGGCGATGAACTTACTCCATCCGACCTATACGCCCAAGCAGGAATTTATGCCGAATTCGGCAAAATCATTTGCATTTCGTGCGGTTTTATGAACGGAAACCAATTCCGCATTAAATCCTATTACGGCGATGACGAAAAAATTTTACTCGAAGAGTTTGCCGGCATGCTCAACCGTTACTACAATACGCCTCAGGCCCTGCTGTGCGGCCACAATGGCAAAGAATTCGACTTTCCCTATATTGCCCGCCGCATGCTGGTCAATGGTATTGCGCTGCCGGACATTCTGGACCTGGCCGGAAAAAAACCCTGGGAAGTCAGGCACATTGACACGATGGAACTTTGGAAGTTTGGAGATTACAAACATTACACTTCGCTGGAACTCCTTGCCGCCCTTTTCGACATACCTACGCCCAAAGATGATATAAACGGCAGTGAAGTCGCCGAAGTGTATTGGCACGACAAAGATCTGGAGCGTATCGTAACTTATTGTCAGAAAGATGTGTTAACCACTTTGCAACTTTTCAGGCGCTACAAAGGACTTCCGCTGATACGGGAAGAGTTTGTTGTTTTCAACTGATTTGTCCGCTTGTTTATCTCCTCAATTTTATGGAAAAACATATTTTATCAAAATCCACATTTATCCGGGGCACCCAATGTCTCAAATCACTTTATCTCAACAAGAAGCGGTATTTTTTACGGGATCGTATGAGCAGCGCCCAGCGTGCTGTTTTTCAACGGGGCACCGATGTGGGAATGCTGGCCCAGCAACTTTTCCCCGGCGGTATCGATCTGAAACCGCGCTCTCCTTCCGTGTACCGCAAAAAAGTTCGGGAAACCATGGAAGTTATTACCGGAAACCAACACACCGTACTGTACGAAGCCTCTTTTCAATACGACAGGCTGTTGGCCATTCTGGATATCCTTGTAAAAACCGGCAAAAACTGGACAGCCTACGAAGTAAAAAGTTCGTTGGCCATCACCGAAACCTATTTACTGGATGCTGCTTTTCAGTATTATGTGATCACCCATAGCGGGGTCCGGTTGGACGATTTTTATTTGGTATTTGTCAACCGCGATTATGTGTTGGGGCAAACATTGGATGTGCATGCCTATTTTAACCGGCAAAGTGTTTTACAGGAAGTGATCCAACGGCAGCCCTATATTGAAGAACAAATTGAAAAAGAAAAAGAAGCCTTAGAGGCGACCTCTTCCCCTCCGGTTCCCATCGGACCACATTGCAATACACCGTATCCCTGTGATTTCAGAGGGCATTGCTGGAAAAAGGTACGCGAAAACAGCCTGCTTTATTTAGATGCCTTTCCGGAAACTGAAAGGTTTCAGAAATATTATGATGGCGCCGATGATCCGGAAAAAACAGAGTACGCAGGACGCACCCCTTTACAGGAAATACAGCTCACATCGGCCAGGCTGAAAAAGGAAGTTTTTCTACACGACAAATTATCGGCTTTTGTTTCCCGATATCTTCAGAAGCCCGCCTTTTTATCTCTTTTGGCCATCCGTCCGGCAGTACCTTTTGAATCCGGCAGGCATCCGTATGATGTTCTCCCCATAGCGGCTGTTTTTCGTGAACCAACAGGAAACGAAAGCCTCCATTTTTTCACGGACAACCGTCATCCTTTGCGCGATTTTTTCTCTTTCATACAAAATATTTTGAGCCGTCCCTATTCCATTGTTACATACGACAGGGAACCCATCATGGCCCTCATCCAACAAGCGGACAAGAAAATAGTCCGCAGGGCAGAGGAAAAAATTACCGGATTGAAAACATTGTTGCAGGATGGGACGCTTTATCATTACCTTTTGCGTGGGGACGATACGCCGCAGCATGTGGCCGCCGTTTTTTTAAAAACGACCGGGCAGATACCCGATGCTTCGAAAATGGAAATGAACTGGCAGAAAAAACTGTTGGAATCCACTTCAGATTTTGAAGCGTTAAAACAGGAAACCGAACATTGGCTTCATTTCCTGAACGGTTTTACCGAAGATTTTTCCAATTATCTGAAAACCAAAGCAGAATAATATTTATCAACAACTGAACAAACTACGGACACAATTTGTATTTTTGACCAATGGAAAAACCGGGAAACACCACAACGAAAACCAAAAAAAGTTTTATTCCTCAACCGGCGGGGAACGCTGCTTTTTTAGAGCACGGAAAAGTCCCGCCGCAGGCTACCGATCTTGAAGAAGCCGTATTGGGAGCCATGATGCTGGAACAAGATGCCGTTTCGGCAGTCATCGACATTTTAAAACCCGAAATTTTTTACAAAGAGGTACATCAAAAGATCTATTCCGCCATTTTGCGCCTGTTTTCAAAATCGGAACCCATTGATATTTTAACGGTTACCAACGAACTGAAAAGCAGCGGGGAATTGGAAATGGTAGGCGGCCCCTATTATATCACCATGCTCACCAGCCGCATTGCTTCGGCCGCCAATGTGGAATACCATGCCCGTATTCTCATTCAAAAGCATATCCAGCGTGAGCTGATAAAAATCTCGTCCGAAATCATCAAAGATGCCTTTGAGGATACTACCGATGTTTTTGATTTGCTCGACAAAGCCGAGCAAGGACTTTTCAGTGTTTCCGAATCCAATCTGCGCCGGAATTTTGAAGACATGCCTTCGCTCATAAAGCAGGCCATTCAAGACATCGAAAACGCCAAAAATTCGGATGCCCATTTCAGCGGCATTGCCTCGGGATATACCGAACTGGACCGGGTGACCAACGGCTGGCAGAAATCGGATTTGATCATTCTTGCCGCCCGCCCTGCCATGGGAAAAACGGCTTTTGCCCTGTCCATGGCACGCAATATTGCTGTAGAATCCAAAAAGCCCGTAGCGGTATTTTCGCTGGAAATGTCGGCAGTCCAACTGGTTACACGGTTAATCTCCAGCGAAACCGAATTACCGGCCTCCAAGTTAAAAAAAGGAGATCTTGTCGATTACGAATGGCATCAGTTGAACACGAAGATCCATTCGCTGGCGGATGCCAAAATTTTTATCGATGACACCCCTGCCCTTTCGGTGTTTGAATTACGGGCCAAATGCCGCCGGCTGAAACAACAGCACGACATTCAAATGGTCTTTATCGATTACTTGCAATTGATGACGCTCGGCCGTGATAACCGCGGGAACCGGGAACAGGAAATCAGTACCATTTCGCGGTCGTTGAAAGCCTTAGCCAAAGAGCTGAACGTACCGGTACTGACCCTTTCGCAATTGAGCCGGGCCGTGGAGAGCCGTTCCAATTCCAGAAGACCGATCCTGTCCGACCTTCGTGAATCGGGTGCCATTGAACAGGATGCCGATATTGTGATGTTTATCTACCGTCCCGAATATTACGGATTGGAACAGTTTGAAGATGGTGTCCCTTCCAAAGGAGCTGCCGAAATCATCATAGCCAAACACCGCAACGGACCCACAGCCAATGTACGGCTACGGTTTATCGATCGCTTTGCCAAGTTTGAATCTTTCCAGGGTGCCGCACTAAGCGATGCCGAAAGCTTCCCGGCCGAAGATGCCGGCAGCGGAATTCGTACCATTCCTTCCAAAATGAACGACGATGAAATGCCATTTTAAAATAACCCTTAATTTTTCACTTTAAAATTTTATTCAATCATGAAAAATGTAAAATTATTCATTGCCTTTGCTGTTCTGTTTACAGCCGTTTCTTTCCAGGCTACGGCCCAGAAAAAAGTTTTGCTAAAGTACAATCTGCACAAAGGCGAAAAGTATGTAACCCATACCAATACCAATCAGGATATTACCATGCAGGCGCAGGGACAGACCATTACCATGAATCAGGTGATTACCAGCGATATTTCCACATCCGTTCAATCGGCATCGTCCGATTCGCTGGTTACATCGAACACCCTTGACAAAATGACCATGGAACAAACGGTTTTCGGACAGAAATTGAAATACGACTCTTCCGATCCCACCACTTACGCTTCGGGCCGGGGAAAACAAATCGGTGATGCCATGAACAAAGTCATTGGGAAAACCTATGATGTTCACATGGACCGCGAAGGGAATATCGGATCCTACGACCTATCCAATTTATTGAAAAACGGCGGACAGGTTGCTTCCAACATAAAATCGGGAAACAGCTACATCATTTTCCCGAAACATAAGGTAAAGGTGGGCGACAGTTGGGAAGCCGACATTAAACCCATGAAGAGCGACAACATGCAAATTCACATGAAATATACCCTGAAAAAGGTTTCCGGGAAAAAAGCCACCATTGCCATCGATGGAAACATCACTGCCAACAAGGTTTCGGGCCAGGACATCAACCTTTCGGGGACACAAAACGGAACCGCCGTGGTAAACATCAAAACGGGATGGCCCGTTTCAAGCCACATGACCCAGGACATTAAAATGAAAGTTGAGAAAAACGGCATGGAGATTCCTATGGAAATCAGCAGTACCATCAATACCACCAGCGAGAAAAAGTAAAAGGTCGTTATATGCTTAACAAACAAAGCCCGCCGTTTGGCGGGCTTTGTTTGTTCCTGCTCTTTTTAGTACAAAGCCGAAGTCAGTAACTCCAGGTCGCGGAAAGGAAGACCATAGGCATCCGCTATGTTTTTATTGGTCAAAGCACCGTTGTAAATGTACACCCCTTGGCTAAAAGCCTTGTCGTGTAAAATATAGTGATGAATATCACCGGCCTCCCCCATCTTCAACAACATACCCGTCAGGTAATTACTCAACGAATAGGAAGCGGTATGCGGGACTTTGGAAGCAATGTTGGGAACGCAATAATGGGTTACACCAAACTCTTGAAACACCGGATGTTGATGCGATGTGGGATGTGAAGTTTCAAAACATCCTCCCTGATCGATGCTGACATCCACAATGACGGCTCCTTTTTTCATTTGCTTTACCATATCCTCAGGGATAAAACAGGCCGGCCGCCCCGTAGAAGAGTGTTTGGCGGCAATAACCACATCTGCTTCGCGAAGTGCTTTCGACAACAAAATGGGTTGCAACACCGAAGTGGACACCCTGAATTCCAGTTTATCCTGCAAATCCCTCATTTTGTAAACCGAATCATCGAAGATTTTTACCAACGCCCCCATGCCATAGGCCGTACGGGCAGCGTATTCGGCCACTGTACCCGAGCCAATGATCACCACTTCCGAAGGCCGGATACCGGGAAAACCGCCCAGCATAACTCCTTTTCCGTATTTGGGGCTGCTCAGGTATTCGGCGGCAATCATCACCGCCGTATTGCCGATGATTTCACTCATGGAACGCACCAGCGGGAAAGCTCCCGTTTTGTCTTTGATCAACTCGTAAGCCACGGCGACAGGCTTTTTTTCCATGAGATGTTTAAAATATTGTTTGCTTCTGCTTCGGGGCATCAGGGCCGAAAAAAGCACCTGGTTCTTCCGAATCATTTCCTGTTCCTCATCATCCGGAGCAGCAATTTTCATGACCAGGTCGGACTCCCATATTTCACGTGCCGTTGCAACGATTTCGGCACCTGCACGGGCATAAAGGTCATTGCTAAAATGGGCGGCTTTCCCGGCATTTTCTTCCACCATCACCTTATGTCCGTTTTCCACCAACAACTCCACCGCATTGGGCACCAGCGCAATACGTCTTTCGTTTTCATCTTTCTCAAGGGGTAACCCAATGATGAATTTTTTTCTTTGCGGCAGGCGTTCCAAAGTCTCTTCGCGGGGCAGCAAAACGCCTTTTTCAGAAAGGTTCAAATAGGTTTTTCCTTCTTCTGTCATGGTCATGGCATTTGTTTTTGGTGAAGAAACCAGGTAATCTCACGGGAGTGATCTTTCATTACTTTTAAACTAACTTCTACGTAATTTTCCGGTAAAAGTTCCGACATCCGTTCAGGCCATTCCAAAAAGCAGTAGTAACCGCTGTAAATATATTCTTCAAAGCCCATGTCAAAAACTTCCTCGAGACGCTTGATACGGTAAAAATCAAAATGAAAAATCGGCATCCCCTTTTCATCCTCATATTCGTTGACCAACGAAAACGTGGGACTGCTCACAACGTCAGGGCTGCCCAAAACCTGGCAAAAAGCTTTAATCAGGGTTGTTTTACCGGCTCCCATTTCACCGTAAAAAGCAAAAACACGCGCTTCCGGCAATGAGGACAGAATTTGCCGGGCTGCCTGAGTCAAGTCGTGCGGAGAAGTTGAAGTAACGCTCTTTTTTTCCATTAAGCTTTCGAATTCAACAAAATGACGGGAATCATAACTTCCTGCATGGAGATACCCCCATGCTGAAAGGTGTTGGAATAATAACGGACATAGTAGTTATAATTGTTCGGATAAGCAAAAAAGTCGGAACTACGGGCAAACACCCACCGGGTACTCACATTGAGTTTCGGCAGGAAGAACTGTTCGGGATCTTTCATTTCGAAGACCTCCCGGGGATTGTAATTGAGGCTTTTACCGTATTTGTACCGCAGGTTGGTATTCACCGTCCTGTCACCCACAATTTTTACCGGATTTTGCACCCGTACCGAACCGTGATCGGTGGTAATCAATATTTTCACATTTTTATCAGACAAATATTTCAAAATCTCAAAAAGCGACGAATGCTCAAACCACGACCGCATGAGGGAACGATACGCCGGCTCATCATCGGCCAACTCGCGGATGATCTCCATCTCAGTACGGGCATGCGAAAGCATATCCACAAAATTGTAAACAATCACATTCAAATCATACTCCATCAGATTGGCAATGTTTTCCGCCAGTTTTCGCCCCTCTTCCTGACGCAGGATTTTGTGGTAAGAGTACCGGATTTTTTTTCCGTAACGTTGCAACTGCTCTCCGAAAAGTTCCGATTCAAATTGATTCTTTGTCCCCTCATCCTCTTCATCTTTCCAAAAGCGGGGATAATGTTTCCTGATTTCCAAAGGCATCAGTCCGGCAAACAAAGCATTCCGGGCGTACTGCGTGGTGGTGGGCAAGATACTGTAATAAAGCGCATCTTCTTCCACCCTGAAATATTCCAGCATCATGGGTTCAATAATCTTCCACTGGTCGTAACGCAGGTTATCAATCAGCAATAAAAAAACCTTCCGGTCGGTGCCAAGGTGGGGAAAAAGTTTTTCTTTCACCAACGTATGCGACATCACCGGCTTCTCGTCCGACCGGCCATACAACCAGTCGTAGTAGTTTCGTTCGTAAAATTTCGAAAAGGCGGTATTGGCTTCATTCAGTTGCATGTTCAATATTTCGCTGATGCCTTCATCATCCGACTTCTCCAACTCAATATCCCAATAAACCAATTTTTTATACACCTCGGTCCATTCCGAAAACGAGAGACGGTCTTGCAGACGCATGCTGATCTCACGAAATTCCTGCTGATAATTTTGGGTGGCTTTTTCACTGACCAGTTTTTTATTTTCCAGGTTCCGTTTCAGCGAAAGCAATATTTGACTGGGTTTTACCGGTTTAATCAGGTAATCGGCAATATTGGAACCGATGGCCTCTTCCATAATGGATTCTTCTTCACTTTTGGTAATCATAACCACCGGCAGGTTGGGCTGTAGTTCTTTCATTTTATCGAGGACTTCGATCCCGCTGAGGCCGGGCATTTGTTCGTCCAAAAAAACAATATCAAAGTGTCCTTCCGAAAGTTGTTCCAACGCTTCGGAACCGCTGTTTACCGCCACCACATCAAACCCTTTTTCCTCCAAAAATATAATATGGGGCTTCAGCATGATAATTTCATCATCAGCCCAAAGAATACGTGTTTTATTCATTTTCGTTTATTTTTGCTTTATGGATTTCTTTTCCAGTATGAAAAACACCCTGCTGTCATTGGCGTGGAAACATTTCAACATACCGGCAGGAACAAATTTCCGGTTTTTCCTCTTATGAGGAGACCCGAAAAAACAAATTTAACAAAAATTATGAGCAAACCTCGGATCAACAAGCGAAAAATCTTCAACGACCCCGTCTATGGTTTTATTTCCATTCCGGATGAGCAGGTTTTCGACATCATAGAACATCCCTATTTTCAACGGCTGCGTCGCATCAAGCAGCTCGGATTGGCCCATTTGGTCTATCCCGGAGCCCTGCACACCCGTTTTCATCATTCGCTGGGTGCCATGCATCTGATGTTGCGGGCGCTCTCCGAACTCCGTATGAAAGGGCACCGGATTACGCGTGAGGAACAATCAGCGGCAGCAACCGCCATGCTGTTACACGACATAGGCCATGGCCCTTATTCGCATGCCCTGGAACACAGCATTGTTAAAACAGTGAGCCACGAAAAAATATCGTTGTATTTTATGCAGGCACTCAACAACCATTTCGGCGGAAGCCTGCAAATGGCACTTGATATTTTCCAGGACAGGTATCCCAAACATTTTCTGCACAAGCTCATTACAAGCCAATTTGATATGGACCGGTTGGATTATCTGAAACGCGACAGTTTTTTTACCGGCGTTTCCGAAGGCACCATCAATTACGAGCGGTTGCTGAATATGCTGGAAATTGCCGGTGATGAACCCGTGATTGAATACAAAGGGATTTACTCGGTCGAAAAGTTTATTACCGCCCGCCGTATCATGTACTGGCAGGTTTATCTGCATAAAACGGTTTTGGTTGCCGAGTACATGGCCATTCATTTACTCAAAAGAGCCAAATGGCTTTCGCAGCAAGGGTTATCCATCCGGGCAGCCACACCGGCGTTACAATTTTTCCTTGAAAACCCCATCGGTGACGAACAGTTCCGGCAAGATGGCGAAGTACTCAACACCTTTGCCCTGCTGGACGATTATGACATTTACACCTCCATGAAACTGTGGATGCATCATCCCGATCCGATTCTTTCCTACCTGAGCAAAGCCCTTGTCAACCGCCGGTTGCTCCGGATAGAAATGCAAAACAAACCTTTTCCGCCGGATCGAATAGATGCCATTCATCAAAAGGTAAAAGAAAAGTTTCATCTTACGGACAATGAAACGGACTATTTGATTTATTATGAAAAAACCGCCAATTACACCTATCATCCGGGTACAGATAATATCAATATCCTGTTTAAAGATGGCACGGTCAAAGACATCACCGAAGTATCCGACCAACTGAACATCCATTTGTTATCAAAACCCACCACCAAATATTTCTTATGTTATCCGAAAATTGTAGCCGATGAAATCATACCTACCTAATCTAAAATGAAACGAACATGGCGGCAAGCCGGCACACCCGCCTGACCAAGCCCAGTCGGGCAGGCAGAAGA
>CAYYRE010000066.1:0-15727 GCA_964473895.1 uncultured Lentimicrobiaceae bacterium
GGTATTTATTTGCTGATTGATAATACATTAAAAACAATATTTTTAGGTAAATTTTAAACAGCTTTTTAATGAAAATGGGCCGGTTACAATAATCCCAGCTCTAATTTGGCTTCATCTGAAATCATATCCTGGTCCCAAGGCGGATCGAAAGTAATTTCCACATCCACACTTTTTACCCCGGTGAGGTACGAAATTTCTTCTTTTACCTGTTGGGGTAAAATATCAGCCACCGGGCAGTTAGGAGCTGTCAAGGTCATAACAATCTTTACATTTCCCTCATCATCAATGTTGTGTTCATACACCAATCCCAAATCGTAGATATTTACAGGGATTTCGGGGTCGAAGACATTTTTCAAAACATTGATAATCTTTTCTTCCAGCACACGTTTTTCTTCGGCAGTCATTTTACTGTTGTTTTAATTTAATTTGGAAAGCCCTTGCATACAACATAATTTGCTTTACCATAGACGAAAGTCCATTGGCACGGGTTGGCGAAAGGTGTTCTTTAAGCCCGATTTGTTCAAGGAAGTCGAGCTTGGCCTGCAACACTTCCTGGGGGGTATGTCCCGAAAGGACACGAATCAATAGGCTGATGATGCCTTTGGTGATGACGGCATCGCTGTCGGCCGTCAAATACATTTTACCATCCCGCAGTTCGGCATGCAACCACACCCGGCTTTGGCAACCGGAAATGAGAAACTGCGGGGTTTTATACTGCGGGTCGATCACCGGCAGCTCTTTTCCCTGTTCGATGAGGTAGGCGTATTTGTCCATCCAGTCGTCAAACATGGAAAATTCTTCCATCACTTCTTGTTCTTTTTCTGCTATGGTCATTTGTATTGTATTTTCGTTATGACAGGTCTATCGAAGCATTTTTACGGCTTGTTCCAATGCACCGGCAAAGGTATCCACTTCTTCAAAAGTATTGTATAAAGCAAACGAGGCCCGCACCGTTCCCGGGATACCGTAAAAGTCCATTAGGGGTTCGGCACAATGGTGACCGGTACGAACGGCAATTCCCATTTGGTCGAGCAACATACCCACATCATAGGGATGGGTTCCGTTGATTAAAAAGGAAATGACGGCCGCTTTGTTTTCGGCATGGCCGATGAACCGTATTCCATCGATCTGCTGCAATTTTTCCACAGCATGCTGCAACAATTGATGTTCATGTTCGAATACGGCTTCCAACCCCAAATCGGACACATAGCGCAGGGCGGCTTCCAAACCGAGGGCCCCTGCCACATTGGGCGTACCGGCTTCATATTTGTACGGCAGTTCGTTGAAGGTGGTTTTTTCAAAACTGACACGGTCGATCATCTCTCCACCAAACTGATACGGGGGCAACCTCCGCAACCAGGTGAAACGTCCATACAACACGCCAATACCCATGGGGGCATAAATTTTATGACCCGAAAAAGCATAAAAGTCCACCCCGAGGTCTTGGACATCCACTTTGGCATGGGCAATCCCCTGTGCGCCATCCAACAATACCGGCACCCCTTTCCGGTGCGCCATTGCCACAATCTCCTTCACGGGATTTATTGTTCCGAGTACGTTGGAGATGTGGGCCAGGGCCAGCAGTTTTACCTGCGGTGTCAGCATTTTTTCCAGAAAATCAAGGTCGAGCGTGCCATCCAGGTTCACCGGCAACACTTTCAGTTTAATTTTACCATCGCTGCATAGCTGTTGCCAGGGAACCAGGTTGGAATGGTGCTCCATACCCGTAATCACGATTTCATCGCCGGGAAGAATCCACGAACGCATAACCGTGGCCAGTAAATTGATGGATTCGGTAGTTCCCCGTGTAAAAATAATTTCTTTGCTTTCGGCAGCATTCAGGAACTGCGCAACGTAACTCCGGGCATTTTCGTAAGCCTCGGTGGCCCGTTGGCTCAAATGATGGACTCCGCGATGCACGTTGCTGTTTTCATTCAGGTAATAATCCGAAATCCTTTGGATAACCGGAAGCGGTTTTTGTGTCGTCGCCGCATTATCGAAATACACCAACGGTTTCCCGTTGACCTGTTGATCCAATATGGGAAAATCTTTACGTATCCGCTGTATATCCATGATGTTAAATTTTACTCATGTCGATATCAAAAATAACGGGCTGTTCGGGATGACTGCAATGCAACACACAACGGTCGCATATGGAAAGGTCACCCCGCAGGCGCCGTTTAACCATGTCCTGGATACTCACCCGCAAAGCATCAATGGAAATTTCCCGGATGACGGCATCGGCAAAAGCATACATCAACAACATTCGGGCATCGGCAAACGGAATCCCCCTTTGCATAAGGTAAAATAAAGCTTCGTTGTCCAATTGGCCCACCGTGGCGCCGTGACTGCATTGCACGTCATCGGCATAAATCTCCAAATGGGGCATGGTGTCAACACGGGCCGTTTTGGTTAACAGGATATTGGCATTTCGTTGAAAAGCATTGGTTTGCTGGGCATCTTTTTTTACGTATATGTATCCGTTAAAAACGCCGGTCGAATCGTTATCAAGAATACCTTTAAAAAGCTGGTTGCTATCGCACCGGGGTGCATTATGATAAACATTCACCTGGTTGTCAATGTGTTGTTTTTGATCCATCAAATACAGACCGCGCACATCCGACCAGGCACCCTGTCCGTTTAACAGGTCAAAAATTTCGTTGCGGATCATCCCGCCGTTGAGCGAAAAAGCATTGATTTTCAACCGGCTGTCGGCCGATTGCCTAATGGCTGTCTGGTTTAGCAAAGCCGTTTCATCGTTCAGGTTTTGTAACTTGTACAACTCCAATTCCGCATTTTCATCCAAAAAAACCTCACTGACCTTATTGATCAGTCCGGCATGGTGATTTACCGAGTCGTCGCAATGCAGCAGGGTGAGGCGGGCATTTTTTCCGAGGATAATAAGGTTGCGGACATTCACAGCCAAACCCGGTTTGTTCAGGATATTAATGATTTGAAAAGTCTCTTTCACCGTTACATGATCCGGAACATAGATAAAAACACCATCGGCGGCCAGCGCGGTATTGATGGTTTTAAAACCATCTTGCGGCGGCATGATCTTGTCGAAATGTTCCTCTATGAGTTCGGGATATTGTTCCATGGCAAGTGCCAGGCTGCCCACCACCACACCGTTATCGTCCACCGTAAGTCGTTGTGCAGGCGGGGCATAAAAGCTGCCATTCAAAACAGAGAGTACCCGCGACTGAAAACCGTGCACTTCACACAAAAAGATATCGCTCAGCTGTTTCTCATAGGGGATTGCCTGATCGAAAATCTGCAATCCCGAACGGTACAGGTTGTTCAGGTCGGTATTACGCCAGCGTTCCAGTTTTTTATGTGGCAAGCCGGTTTTCCGGAAAGACGCTATGGCCTGCCGGCGGCGGCGTGCCACGCCGTCAGGGAGTTGCCGGAAGTTATCGCCCGAAAGGGCATCAAACCGGCCGATCAACTTTTCTTCCAGCGGGTTGTATCTTTTTTCTTGTTGTGTCATAACCATCCTTTCTTTCTTTCGGATCCATCAATTTTCCACCAGCTCTTTGATCCATTCGTACCCTTTTTCTTCCAGCTCGAGGGCCAGTTTTTTCCCACCCGATTTCACAATATGCCCATCGTACATTACGTGTACAAAATCAGGGACAATATACTCCAGCAAACGCTGGTAATGGGTGATCACGATAAAAGCATTTTCACCGGATTTGAGCTGGTTGACCCCGTTGGCCACAACCCGCAGGGCGTCAATATCAAGCCCCGAATCGGTTTCATCCAAAATGGCCAACTCGGGTTCCAGCATCGCCATTTGAAAAATTTCGTTTTTCTTTTTCTCACCACCCGAAAAGCCTTCGTTAACCGACCGGTTGGTCAGTTTCGACTGGATCTGTACCAGTTTCTTTTTTTCTTCCATCTTTTTCAGGAATTCTTTGGCAGCCATAGGGGGTTGTCCGAGATATTCGCGTTTGGCATTCAGGGCCGTCCGCATAAAATTGGTCATGCTGACACCGGGAATTTCAATGGGATACTGAAAACTCAAAAAAACACCTTCATTGGCTCTTTTGTCCGGCGACCAGTCGTTGATTACCTGACCTTTATAAATAATTTCACCCTGTGTGATTTCATAACCTTCGCGTCCGGTAATGGCTGCCGCAAGGGTACTTTTTCCGGTTCCGTTGGGCCCCATAATGGCATGCACTTCCCCTTTGTTTACACTTAAATTCAGACCTTTTATGATCTCTTTGCCATTAATGGCAACATGTAAGTTTTTTATATTTAAAAGCATGGCTTCTTTTTTTTTGATTTTTGTTTTTCAACGATCATTCGATTTCATTTTATCCCACACTTCCCTCCAAGGTAATGGCGAGCAATTTTTGGGCTTCCACAGCAAATTCCATGGGCAGTTTGTTCAGTACCTGCTTGGCATAACCGTTCACAATAAGGCCAATGGCTTTTTCCATATCGATACCCCGTTGCTGGCAATAAAAAAGCTGGTCATCCGATATTTTGGAAGTGGTTGCTTCGTGTTCGACAATGGCCGAATCGTTGGCCGTACGTATGTATGGAAAGGTATGAGCTCCGCACTGGTCACCCAGTAATAGCGAATCGCACTGCGAATAGTTGCGGGCATTATCAGCCTTTTTGGATATTCTGACCAGACCCCGGTAGCTGTTGTTGCTTTTCCCGGCCGAAATACCTTTTGAAATAATGGTACTCCGGGTATTTTTTCCAATGTGAATCATTTTGGTACCGGTATCGGCCTGCTGGTAATTATTGGTTACCGCCACCGAATAAAATTCACCCACCGAATCATCGCCCATTAAAATGCAACTGGGATATTTCCAGGTAATGGCCGAGCCGGTCTCCACCTGTGTCCAGCTGATTTTGGAATGGTGTCCTTTGCAGAGTCCGCGTTTGGTGACGAAATTATAAATTCCGCCTTTTCCTTCTTTGTTTCCGGGATACCAGTTTTGTACCGTAGAATATTTCACCTCCGCTTCATCATGGGCAATAATCTCGACAATGGCGGCGTGCAACTGGTTTTCGTCGCGCATGGGTGCGGTACAACCTTCGAGATAACTCACATATCCGCCTTCATCGGCAATGAGCAGGGTCCGTTCGAACTGTCCGGTATTGGCTGCATTGATGCGGAAATAGGTGGACAACTCAATGGGGCAACGCACCCCTTTGGGAATGTAACAAAACGAACCGTCGCTGAAAACGGCTGAGTTCAACGCAGCAAAATAATTGTCGGTGTACGGCACCACCGTTCCGAGATACTTTTTAACGAGATCGGGATGATTTTGAATGGCTTCGCTGATGGAACAAAAAATAATATCGTGCTTGGCCAGTGTTTCCTGGAAAGTGGTCTTTACCGAAACGCTGTCGATGACAGCATCCACGGCCACCCCGCTGAGGCGTTTTTGCTCTTCGAGCGAAATACCCAGCTTATTAAACGTATCCAACAGTTCCGGGTCCACCTCATCGAGGCTTTCCAACTCTTTTTTGGGCTTGGGAGCCGAATAAAAGATAATATCCTGATAATCGATGGGCGGATGATGCAGCAATGCCCAGTCGGGTTCTTCAAGGGTAAGCCAGTGCCGGAAGGCCTTCAGGCGGAATTCGAGCATCCATTCCGGTTCTTTTTTCTTTTTTGAAATAAAGCGTATGGTATCTTCCGTCAGCCCTTTGGGAGCCTGATCCGATGCTATGTCGGTAAAAAAACCGTATTTATATTCTCCGCCGGTGACTTCTTCCAAAACCCTCTTTTCATTCTTTTCGTCACTCATGTTGCGTCTATTTAGATTAATTTTAAATTGAGCTGCAAAATTACAAAAATTAACAGCACGGGAATGGAGTTAGCCCACAAATAGGGTACTGCCCTCTTTTTAATGGCCGGTATCTTAAAACTCTCTTAAATTTGAATTTTTATATAAACCGTATTTATTTGATAACCCGCCTCTTATGTTACTTTTAAATTCCTGTTAACAACATCTTCCCCATTCTTTCCGGAAAAAGTTTGCACAGTTCAATTTTTCTCTGTTCTTTTGCAGAGTGAATATTCACTCACAATTTATATCAGAAAAAAAATGGTTTTAACAAATCGACAACACGACATCATTGAGGCAGCCGGAAAATTACTCACCACATCCGGTTTAAGCGGGCTTACCGTAAAAAACCTTGCCCGCGAAATGCAATTTGCCGAAAGCGCCCTTTACCGTCATTTCAAAAGCAAAGAGGAGATTATTGTCACCATGCTGCAATATCTTGCAGATGACATTGATGAAAGGTTAAAAAAAATTCAATATACATCCCGTCCCGAAGAAAACCTTAAAATTTTGTTCCGGGAACAATTTCGTTTTTTCCAGAACAACCCCCACTTTGTGGTGGCCGTATTTTCAGATGGTTTAATGGACGAAAGTCAGGAAATTAACAAAAAAATCCTCCAACTCATTGACACAAAAACACGGCATCTAATACCGGTTATAACCGAAGGCCAACAAAAAGGGGTTTTTACCCAGCAAGTATCTTCCACCCAGATGGTTAACTTTATCATGGGGGCTTTTAAGCTGGAAATGTTCAAATGGCGGACGGCCCGTTTCAGCTATTCCATCATCGAAGCGGGAGAAGAAATGATCACGGCTTTCCTCGTATTAATCAAAAAATAAAACCCTCATGAAGATTCCCGTTTTACTGATCATCCTATTTTCTTTTTCGGTTTTCATACAATGCAACAACCCGCCTTCAAAAAAAGAGGCCACTGCCGCAGCAAACGGCGAAAATCGTTCCATTCCGGTACAAACCGCATACAGTGCAAAAGGTTACGCCCTTATGAAACAAAAATGTTTTATCTGTCATTTACCGACCCCCGACCCTGCCAGACGTAACCAAATGATTGCTCCGCCCATGGTGAGGGTACAGGAACATTACAAACCGGCCTTCCCCAACCGAAAAGCTTTTGTGGAAGCCATAGTAAACTTTGTAAAGAACCCAACGAAAGAAAAAACACTGATGCCCGGAGCAGTAAGCCGCTTTAAACTAATGCCCAAACTGATGTATAACGACGATGAACTGCGGTTGATTGCAGAAACTTTATATGCCATTGATTTTAAATCGCCGGCCAAAGCAAACCGGATGATGACAGGAACCCTGAAACTGAACAACGGGCAAAAATGGAAACTTCACTCCGGCACCCTAAAAAAAATAAAAACCACGGTATTGGAATTAAACGGTTTAAAAACCAACCGGATAGAAGACTATCACCGTTTAGGCAAAGACATTTTCAATACGACAAAGTCTATTATCCTTGACACCTCGTACCCATCGGATGTTCATCAACAGTTACAGCTATTTTTCCATGGCATCGAGGATGACATGCATGCGTTAATGGCAGTACAAACGGTAAACGAAGCACAAAAGGAAGTGAAAATTTTAAAAGAAAAATTCAAATCATTTTACAATTATTTCGAATAACAACCCACATGATAACCAATTTCAAAAAAACAAAGAAATGAAAAGAAAAAGGAAAGCATTAGGTTTCATTTTGTCCGTTGTACTCACAGGAATACTGGCTGCTCCTGTTTACGGGCAAGTGTGGACCCTGCAGCAGTGTATCGACACGGCACAGATCCACAGCAAAAACCTGCAAATCAGCAAAAACAATGTGGCGTTAAGTGTTGAAAAACAAAAAGAGGCACAATCCAACCTGATTCCGAAAGTTAAATTTTCGGGGGATTACAAATATTTTTTCGACCAACCTACGCAACTTATGCCGCAATCGGCTTTTGGAGGTCCGGAAGGGGTATACAAGGAAGTCCAATTCGGTACGCCCCACAATTTCAACCTCAGTCTTCAGGCTGCCGTTCCGCTATACAATCCACAAGTTTACGGCGCCATGAAAACCACCAAGGCAGCTACCGAACTCAACAAATTAAAGCTGAAGAAAACACGCGAAGCGGTTTACTTCAATGTATCGAACCTTTACTATAATGCCCAAATCTTGAAACACCAGCTGGCATTTATCGACAGCAACCTGGTAAACACCACCCGGTTATTGCATACCGTCACATTGCTTTACCAGCAAAAACTCGCGAAAAAAACAGATGTGGAAAAAATCAAGCTGCAAAAAGAGCAATTACAAACGCGCCGGAAGACCGTAGAAGACAACCTTTCGCAGGTTTTGAACCTGTTGAAATTCACCATGGGGATACCCATACAGCAACCCGTGGATGTTTCGCCCGATATAGCCTATCAACCTGACATTCAATATCCGCACAATGTGGTGGTGGATATACAAATTGCCAACATGCGAAAAGATTTGCTGAATACCGAATTAAAGACTTTAAAGCATTCGCGTATTCCCTCCTTGTCGCTCTACGGTGGATACTCCGAAATTGGATTCGGTTATGATAAAAAGCCCAACGACTTTTTAAAATTTTATCCCACCTCCCTGGCCGGCATCCAGCTCACTGTCCCCCTATTTAACGGGATGGTTACCAAAAGAAAAATCAACCAGAAAAAAATAGAAATAAAAAACACCGATTTACAAAAACATTTACTGACAGAGCAAAACAACATGGAAATCGAAAATGCCAAAAGACTCAGGGAAGCGGCTTTAGAAACCATTCGGAACACTTCTTCACAAATCAAACTGGCACAATCGGTTTATGCGCAAACCGTTTTGCAACAAAAACAGGGTATGGCTTCTCTGACCGATGTACTCATGGCCGACAACGCCTTGCAGGAAGCACAGCAAAGCTACCTTGCCGCCATTGTCAATTATTTAAAAGCCGATCTGACCCTGAAAAAATTAACCGGAAATATCGAACAGTTAACAAAAAAATAAATCTTAGCGTTTAAACCCCATAAAAAAATGAAAAAAAAGACCATTCTTTGGATCATTGCCTTTATAGTACTTGCGGCAATTACCATTTTACAATTAAAAAAGAACAAGGAAACCACCCTTAAAAAGGTGTATCATTACGACAAAGAAGCTCCCATCACCATCCATGTGGACACGCTGAAGCTCCAAGCCATCAATAACAAAACCTCTTTTACCGGCACTTTCCGGCCGTTCAGGGAAACCAGGATCTCAGCCGATGTCCCCGGAAAGGTGGTCCGGTTGTTTGTTCACGAAGGCAGTGTGGTAAAAAAAGGAGATCCGTTGCTGCAACAAGACAAATCGGATTTACAGTTGCAACTGAAGCAACTCGAGGTACAAATCAAAGGATTGCAAGACGATGTGAAACGTTTTACCGTGCTCAGCAAGGCCGACGCCATTCAGGGGGTTAAATTGGAAAAGGCACAAATCGGCCTTGCTTCCGCACGGGTTCAAAAAGATATTTTATTGGATAAGATAAACAAAACCACGGTAAGAGCACCTTTTGACGGTATCATTACCATGAAATTTCGCGAAAAAGGAGAGTTTGCCGCCCCCGGTGTCCCCCTGTTCCAATTGGTGGATATCGCTACATTGAAATTTACCATAAATGTCGCTGAAAACGAAATCATTCTGTTTAAAAAAGGAAATACCTATCCCGTTTCGCCCGATGTTTTTCCCGGAAAAATCCTTCAGGGAAAAGTCTCCATGGTGGGTAGCGAATCCAATAAAATGAGCCACGACTTCCCTGTAAAATTTACCATGAAAAACACCCCCGACCTTGCTGTAAAAGCCGGAATGTTTGGTAACGTTTACATCCAACGAGGAGGAAGCCATAAATATATCATTATTCCGGCTTCCGCCATTGTGGGGAGTAACATCCACCCGCAGGTGTATATTGTGAAAAACGGAAAAGCCTGGTTACACAACATAACCGTTTCCAGCCGTTTCCAAAACAACGCCGTCATCTCCGGCGGTTTGACAGAAGGTGATATTATCGTAACTGCCGGTTTCATCAACTTGTTTGACGGGGCCAATGTCATTATTAAGAAGTAATTCCTATGAACATTACAGAAATATCCATAAAACGGCCATCACTCATCATCGTCCTTTTCGGCGTACTGATTTTGTTAGGGGTGATCGGCTTCAGTAATTTAAGTTACGAACTGCTCCCTGACTTCAGCCAGCCGGTAGTGGTTATCAAAACCATGTATCCCGGGGCGGAACCCCACGAGGTGGAAAACACGGTTTCCCGGAAAATAGAAGATGCCCTTTCGAACCTCGAAGGGATTGATTACATGGAAACCTATTCGTTGCCCAACGCTTCCGTCATTGTTGTCAATTTAAAATTCGGAACAAACCTGGACAACACCATGCAGGATGCCCAGCGTTACATTAACAACATAAAAAACGATTTGCCTGACGACATTCTGAGTCCGCAAATGAGTAAAGTATCGCCCAACGATTTACCCATAATGTCGATCAGCGCCACAAGCAACCTGCCGGCCACCCTCTTTTATCAAAAAATGAAAGATGATTTTCTGCCGCAAATACAGCAGTTAAACGGGGTCGCCGAAATCACTCTGCTGGGGGGCGAACAACGCGAAATTCTTGTAAAGATAGACCAAAAGAAGCTGAAACTGCACAAGGTCTCCCTGTTACAGGTGGTAGAGGCCATCAAACAATCGGACATCGATGTTCCGGCAGGGAATGTGAAAACCGACAAAACCTACCATTCGGTACGGCTCATTGGGAAATTCAATAACATTGACCAAATTATGAACGTTCAGGTAGCCATGCCCTCACCCGGAAATCCGGTATATGTTAAAGATGTGGCTTCGGTTATTGACGGTGTAAAAGAAATTACTTCGGTAAGCCGTTACAATGGAAAAAACGGTATTGGCATCTTGCTGAAAAAGCAAGGCGATGCCAATGCGGTGGATGTATCGCGGCTGGTACGCAAAAAACTGAAAGAGATTGAAAAAGAAAACGCCAAAGATGGGGTAAAGTTCAAAATCGCCGATGACTCAACCGACAATACCATAGCCGCTGTAAATTCGGTAGTGGACGACCTGATTCTTGCCGTCATTCTTGTTTCGGTAGTCATGCTGTTGTTCCTGCGCAGCTACCGGAATTCCATTATCGTTTTGATCTCTATCCCTACTTCATTAATCACAGCTTTTGCCATGATGTGGCTATTGGGTTACACCCTGAACCTTATGACATTACTGGCCATGTCGTTGATTATCGGTATTTTGGTGGATGATTCCATTGTAATCCTCGAAAATATTCAACGACATCTCGACATGGGCAAAGACAAACGCAAGGCTGCTCTGGACGGCCGAATGGAAATCGGCTTTTCCGCCGTCTCCATCACCTTGGTGGATGTTGTGGTCTTTATGCCGATTTTATTTATACATGTCTTTGTAGCCGGCATGTTGAAACAGTTTTCTATGGTGGTCATAACCTCCACATTAACCAGTTTACTGGTCGGGTTTACCCTCACCCCTTGGCTGGCTTCCCGGATAGGGAAAAAAGAAGACCTGAGGCCTACCAATTTCCTGAACCGGTTTTTACTCTGGTTTGAACGTAAATTACAGGAATTTATCGAATGGTACGGCAAACAACTCGACTGGGTACTGGATCACAAACTTATTTTTACCGGAATTGTTCTCTTTTTGTTTCTGTTAACGGCTGTTATCATGAAACAAGGCATTATCGGGGAAGAGATGATGTCAACCGGTGACCAGGGAAAAATCAGTCTGAACCTGGAGTTTGACAAAACCACCACGGTACACAAAAACAACGTGATCAGCCGGAAAATCGAAAACTACATCCTCAGCCAGCCGGAGGTATCCACTCTCTTCAGTAACATAGCCGGCCCCAGCACCGGCATTGGAAGTTTAGGGATTGGTTCGCCTTACATTTCTGAGTTTACCATTCAACTCAAACCCATGAAAGAACGTAAAATAACAACGGTAGCCTACATGAAAAAGCTGAAAAAAGAGCTGAATCGGCGCTATCCGGGCATCAACTTTTCGCTTTCCGAAATCGGACTTATCCCGCGTACGGCTCCCATCAAAATCACTTTGAGCGGCAGTAACCTGCAACAAGTCATGGAAACCTCCAAAAGACTCCAGGCTGCTATTGAAAAAATACCGGGAGCCGACAACGTACGTCTTTCGGTGGAAGAGGGCACACCGGAATACAAAGTGATTCCTGACAAAGACAAGATGCAGCGGCTGGGCCTGACTTCCGGTTATGTCGGCATGACACTCCGTACGGCATTTAAAGGCAACGACGATGCCACGTTGGTACAAAAAGGCACCGAATATCCCATTGAAGTACGCCTGGATAATTTCAACCGGAGAAACTACGATGATGTTCGCAACCTGATCATCATTAACCCACACCATGTTCCTGTAAAAGTGTCGCAATTTGCCAAGGTAGTACAAGACAATTCGCCTTCCATGCTGGAACGTATCAACAGGCAACCGGCGGTTACCCTTACATCCGAATCATTCGGCAGACCTTCGGGAACGTTGGCCAACGATGTCATCAAATACCTGAAAAAACACCCCCTGCCCGAAGGAATAAAACTTATGTGGGAATCGGATGTAAAAACACAACACGACAGTTTCGGTGCTCTTAGCTCGGTTATGCTGGTGTCATTCATCCTGATTTACCTCATCATGGTTGCCTTGTACGACAATTACATTTATCCTTTTGTGGCCCTGTTCGGCATTCCCGTAGCGGTTATCGGGGCTTTCTTTGCCCTGAACCTTTCGTTGAACAACATCACTTTGTTCGCTTTGCTCGGTATGATCATGCTGATGGGGTTGGTTACCAAAAACGCCATTTTGATCGTGGACTTTACCAACCAACTCAAGGCCAAAGGACACCACTACAGGGAAGCCCTGATACTGGCCGGAAAAGAACGTATGCGGCCTATTTTAATGACCACACTGGCCATGACCATCGGTATGTTGCCCATTGCCCTGGCCAAAGGAACTGCCAGCGAATGGAAAAACGGGTTGGCATGGGTCATTATTGGAGGACTGCTCTCATCGCTTATGTTAACCGTTTACCTCGTCCCGATGGTTTACTACCTTGTTGACCGGGTAAAAGAAAAATTCCAAAAAAAGAATTAACCCACACTTTTTTTTCATAATGCGAAGATGGATGTTTCCGCCGGTAATGCCGGCGGTTTACATCCATCTTTTTTTGGGGACGTCCGAAGTTTATTTACCGGTAAACCACGCTTTTGATTTCCGCCCGCAATCTTTTGGCTGTTTGCAATGCCTCCATGGCGCATGCGTTGGAATATTCCTGTAAAAACAGTACCGCTTCTTTTGGACGCGAAGCAAAAAGTTTCAAAGCACTCTTTTCGATGGCCGGTTGCCAGGCCAAATGATGTTTCTCCTGTTTTTGATAAGCATTCCGGATGGTGTCGATGGTTTTAAAATAATCGATCCCACCGATATTTTCCACATCATTGAATATCCAAAAAGCGCGATCGGGTTGATAGGTAAACGTACCCGGCAATGGATGAAAATGGTTTTTTAACGAAGTCTGCCATCCCCTGTTTCCCGGAACATAATGATAGCTCTCCGGAATTTTTGTCGCCACCGGATAAAAAGGCACGTAGGCATTTACATCCGGCCGGCCGAAACTGAGCCACAGCAACGCACCCATCTTTTGCGGTAATTCGCTGCGCAATTGGGCCACTACCGAAACCTGGGTTGACTGTGTACAAATGGTGCG
Source organism: uncultured Lentimicrobiaceae bacterium (assembly GCA_964473895.1). Lineage (GTDB taxonomy): Bacteria > Bacteroidota > Bacteroidia > Bacteroidales > F082 > Sulfidibacterium. The sequence goes on from CAYYRE010000066.1 coordinate 13,631, forward strand.
TTCGGAACCGCTGTTGGGATTCCCCTTTTTATTCAGGGTCATGTCGTAAGGTGTTCCTTGGTAATGATCGCGTAACACACGCATCAAATCAGCCGGGGTGAGTTTATGAGAAGGCTTTACGGCAAAAGGTAACCCCGACCGTTTGGCTTCGTTTACCGACACGGTTTTCCCCGATAAAAGTTGCTGCCCGCGCCACTGCCGGGTATCGTAACCACGTTCGGCAAAATGACGGGCACGGAATTCGGAAAAAACATACGAAAAATCAAACGTTTTGTCTTTACCCGGATGATACCATCCGTTATTGATAGCATATTGCCGGATATCTTTTTTACAAAAAATAAAATGGACCGTATCTTGAAAATCCACATCCCGAATAACGTAAATATTGGGTTGCAACACCACAGCATCATCGGGTACCCGTTCGGCTATCCAGTATTTCCCGGGAAGAATGTCCAGCAGCCAGGCTTCGTTTTTGTCGGCAATGACAAGGGTACGCCCGCCTCCGGGCCGAACGGCATATCCAAACCTGTCGAGCAAACGGCCGGCAATTTTCACCCCTTCGCGGGCCGTCCTGGCCCGTTGGGCTACTATGCGCCGCAGCATATAGCCAATGCCCCCATCAGTAAGCTCAAATTTTCTGACTTTTGATCCGCAGGCATTGCTGGCCAGCGTAACCCCCCATTCGTTCAAATAAAAATCACTGAACTCCTCAGGCACATCTTCTATCCAGCTATATGCCCAGGTCTGAGCCGGTTGGGGAACAGTTCCCCCGCGGAGCAAATGCAGCGAATCACCCCTGTTAAAATATTGCCGGGGTACCTGCCAGAAATTCATAAGCTGTATCCCCCGATCATCCTCGTTGTGTGCAAACAGAACCGAACCATCAACGGTAGCTTTTTTCCCTGCCACAATGGTGTAACAGGCACGTGAAGACAACGGGAAAAACAAAACCAGCCATACCATCCCAATGAAAAATTTCTTCATGATCTTTCGTTTTTAAATTGTGACATGACAAAGATGAACACTTTTCAGAAGAATTCCTAAAAAAATACGGCAGGCCATATCCCCCAAAAGCCCCGGCTGACCTCTTTTTTATCTTCAAACGGCGAAGTCGCACAGACCATTCCGGAGGGCAAAAACATGGGATAAAAACCAACTGTTAAAAAAACATAAATTATGGATAATCAGGAAGTTTATCACATGTTTTCGCTTGACATCCGCCGGGTTTCGATGTACTTTTGCACCACTGAACGATACAACATAAACTTAAAAAATGATCGTCATGAAAAAAATAGTCTTTCAGGGGAAATGGGTTGTCTATACCTTCCTGTTCTCCACATTATTATTTGCCGCTTCGTGCGCTAACCAAAACAAAAAAGTTTCTACCCAGCAAAAGCTGGAACAGGAATCCAAAACCGTAAAGAAGGCAGCAAAGGTGGAAGAAAAACAAGACAGTGTCATGTTTCAAAAAAAGCTGGCGTTTTTCAAAAAATTTGACACCAACAACGACAAAAAAATCTCGTTGGAAGAATACCAAAACATGGCCACTCAAAAGTTTAACACTTTGGATGCCAACCACGATGGTAAGCTGACAAAAGACGAAAGCGACCTTGTAGTGGCCATAGCACCGGCCGGAAAAAAATTTGTTACCAAAAAAGAATTCCTGGCTTACTACACCAAAAAATTTAAAACCATGGACAAAAACAAGGATGGTTACATTATGATGGAGGAATTGGATGTAAGGGAAAATTGATGCTTTGAAAAGTGTCAATCATCAGTTTTTCAAAAAGCGGGGGACTTCCCCCGCTTTTTTTGCATTTTTTTCCCGGAATGCAGCAAACAAAAACACCGAAATAACAGATATTTTTTCTTTCAAAAAAGGCGCCTAAAGAAAGTTGTTTACCCCATTATGGCATAGAACACAAAATTTTTAGTCGCAACTTACACGCACCAACCGCCACAAGCCCCGGAAACAACACCACAAAATATTCTCAGGTAAGGTTTTTCCATTTTAAAAAAAATTGTACATTTGCAGCCCGATTGTCCGATGGTGTAATGGCAGCACTGCAGATTTTGGTTCTGCCTGTCCAGGTTCGA
>CAYYRE010000067.1:0-15667 GCA_964473895.1 uncultured Lentimicrobiaceae bacterium
AAGCGGAGGATATCGCTGAACGATGTAGGAAAGATGAAATCGTTCTGAAAGTTGACTTTTGGGGGCAATCGGTTGCGGAACAAGTCATTCCCTTGTTTCGTCATCGAAAGCAGGATAAAAATATTACCGAAAAGCAGAAGGTCGGTCGAAACTTGCTATTTTTGCCTTTCACCAAAACAAACAACCTATGTACACAGCAGAAGCAGTGAAAGGCCTGTCGGAACGACTTGCGGCCTTGAGGGGGTATCTTTGACATCGACCGCACGTTGATGGAAATTGAAGAGGAAGAAGAAAAAACACAGGCCCCCGATTTTTGGGATGACCCGAAAAAGGCGGAAACCCTGTTGAAGAAAATCAAGGCGAAAAAAAAACGCACAGAGGCTTTTGCCAAAGCGGAAGAGGCCTGGAATGACCTGAAGGTGCTGGAAGAATTTTATCAACAGGGAGAAGTTTCACAGGATGAGATGGATGCACAATTTGCCCGTGCGGAAAAGTTGATTGAAGAATTGGAATTTCTGCAAATGCTTGGGCGTGAAGAGGACAGTTTGAACGCCATTTTGAAAATTAACCCCGGAGCCGGCGGCACAGAAAGCCAGGACTGGGCCGAAATGCTCATGCGCATGTACATCCGGTACGGTGAACGCAAAGGATTTAAAGTAAAAGAACTGGATTTTCAGGAAGGCGATGTGGCCGGTATCAAATCGGTATCGCTGGAATTTGAAGGCGAATATGCTTTCGGATATCTGAAAGGCGAAAATGGCGTCCACCGTTTGGTGCGGCTCTCTCCTTTTGATTCGGCCAACCGGCGGCATACCTCTTTTGCTTCGGTTTACGTTTATCCGGTAGTGGACGATTCCATTCAAATTGACATTAACCCGGCCGATATTAGCTGGGATACTTTTCGCAGCAGCGGACCGGGCGGACAAAATGTCAACAAAGTGGAAACGGCTGTGCGGTTACACCATGCTCCATCAGGTCTCGTGATCGAATGCCAGGAAACACGTTCGCAACAACAAAACCGTGAAAAAGCCCTACAGATGCTGCGGTCGCAGTTATACGAAATAGAACTGCGTAAAAAACAGGAAGCACAAGCCCTGATTGAAGCCGGTAAAAAGAAAATCGAGTGGGGATCACAAATCCGTTCGTACGTTTTACATCCCTACAAATTGGTGAAAGACCTTCGCACACAGCACGAAACATCCAATGTGCAGGCCGTACTCGATGGTGACCTGGATGATTTCATTAAAGCGTACCTGATGATGTTCGGCGGGAACAGGGAACGAAAAAACAAACCGGAAGGAGTTTAAAAAAACCGTACCGTGCCAATGACAACCAATATGTGGGATGTGGTGTACTACCTCGACCTAACCGGAACGTTTGCCTTTGCCGTTTCGGGCGCTTTGTCCGGTATCGAAAAACGATACGACATCTTCGGTGTTTTGTTTGTAGGATTTATTACGGCACTTGGCGGCGGCACAACCCGCGACCTCCTGCTCGGAGCAGCACCCGTCAGTTGGATGCACAACATAACTTACCTGTATGTGGTGCTTTTCGGAGTGGTTTTTACCTTTCTGACCAGCCGGCAAATTATGAAATGGCGAAAAACGTTGTTTTTATTCGACAGCATTGGATTGGGTGTCTTTACCATTGTGGGGATAAAAAAGACACTGGAGACAGGCCTTTCCTGGGAAATTGCCCTCATGATGGGCGTGATTTCCGCTGTGTTGGGGGGTATTTTGCGGGATGTATTCAACAACGAAGAGCCCTTGATTTTGCACAAAGAGATTTATGCGACAGCTTGTTTTGCCGGCGGTGTGCTGGCTTTCGGACTCAGCCGGGCAGGAACTGCCCCCGCCATACAGATTCCCGTGGCCATACTGACCATTATCCTTATCCGGGTACTTGCCGTACGGTTCCATTGGTCGTTACCCGTAAAGGGAAAAAACAACCCTTCCGGAAGATAATACATATCTCCCTTTTTCAGCCAATTAGAACTTATTATAAATTAGAATTTTCTTCGCCGTTTTTCAGGTGAATTCTGTAATTTTGACTGTTCAAAAAAAACAGAATATGGTGACCATTTATCACAATCCCCGCTGTAAAAAATCACGGGCAGGATTACAGTACCTGCAAAGTAAGACCAATGACATTCAGGTTATTGAATATCTGAAACAGCCGCTTACGGCGGAAGAGTTAAAAAAATTACTCATGCTGCTAAACAAAAAACCACAGGAAATGATCCGTACACAAGAAGCGGTTTACAAACAAAATTTCAAAGGCAAAAATTTCACCGATGAAGAATGGATTAAAATCATGGTGGAGAACCCAAAACTGATCAAGCGCCCCATTGTGGTTAAAGGCAACAGAGCCGTTTGGGGTGATCCACCGGAGGAAATTGATGCTTTGTTTTCTTAAGAAAAACCTAACCTTTAAATTATATCATCATGGAATACAGAATAGAACACGACACGTTAGGCGAAGTGCAAGTCCCTGCCGATAAATACTGGGGCGCACAGACCCAACGTTCGAAAATGAATTTTCAAATCGGCCCTGCCGCTTCCATGCCGCGGGAAATTATTGATGCTTTTGCCTATTTAAAAAAAGCGGCCGCCCTCACCAATGCCGAATTGGGCGTTTTAGACCAGGAAAAAGCCGACCTGATTGCCCGGGTTTGCGACGAAATACTGGAAGGGAAACTGTACGACAACTTTCCTTTGGTCATTTGGCAAACGGGTTCGGGAACACAATCGAACATGAACGTGAACGAAGTAATTGCCAACCGGGGACACGTAATAAAAGGCGGAAAACTGACCGACAAGCAGAAATTCCTCCATCCCAACGATGATGCCAACAAGTCGCAATCGTCCAATGACACATTCCCCACAGCCATGCACATAGCGGCCTATAAAATGCTGATGGAAGTCACCATTCCGGGCATCAAACATTTGCGTGATGTGCTGGCGCAAAAAGCCGATGAATTCAAAGACATTGTGAAAACAGGACGTACCCACTGGATGGATGCAACCCCCCTGACACTCGGACAGGAGTTTTCGGGATATGTTTCGCAACTGGACCACGGGCTGAAAGCTTTGGAGGCCACCCTGGATCACCTTTCGGAACTGGCTCTTGGCGGCACAGCCGTAGGTACCGGACTGAATACCCCCAAAGGATATGCCGAAAAGGTAGCGGCCAAGATTGCCGAACTTACGGGATACCCCTTTAAAACGGCACCCAATAAATTCGAAGCCCTCTCGGCCCACGATGCCGTGGTAGAAACTTCGGGTGCATTGAAACAATTGGCGGTCAGCCTGATGCACATTGCCAACAACATCCGTTACCTCGCTTCCGGTCCGCGTTGCAGCATTGGTGAGCTCAATCTTCCGGCCAACGAGCCCGGCTCATCCATCATGCCCGGAAAAGTAAATCCCACACAAAACGAAGCGCTGACCATGGTGTGTGCCCAGGTAATCGGCAACGATGTAGCTATTACGGCCGGTGGGATGCAGGGCCATTTTCAGCTGAATGTGTTTAAACCGGTGATGATTGCCAACTTGCTACAATCGGCCCGCCTGCTGGGTGATGCCTGCGTATCGTTCGCCGACAAAGCCGTTGCCGGGGCCCAGGCCAACGAAAAGAACATTCAACATAATCTGGAAAATTCGTTGATGCTGGTGACTGCCCTGAATACCCACATCGGTTACGAAAAAGCAGCCAAAATTGCCAAAAAAGCCCATGCCGAAGGGACTACCCTGCGGGAAGCCGCTCTGGCCCTCGGCTTTGTTACCGATGAGGAGTTCACCGAATGGGTCGATCCGCGAAAAATGATTTAGGACTCACCTGAACCAACAAAAAATGTCCCGTAAATGTTTTATGGGACATTTTTTGTTTATCCGTTATGTTACCAAACCCGCAAATTGTTTTTCCCTTATATACGTAAGGATGGTTTTTGAAGCGGAAGATGTTTAAAGTTTACAAAACGTAATTTTGCTAAAATAGCATCAAACAGCAAGTATACCCTAAATCCCCTTGTCTAAATCTTACCAAAAAGCACTTGCACAGGTTTCAACTTTTTAAAAATTGCGGTTCCACCGTCAATTTTCAATCATCTTTTGCTACTTTTGGCTTTCGTCCATTCATCGATGTAAACTTTTTCAGATGACGTACCAAACGAATCCCCAATTACAATTGGCCTATGATTTTGTCCAATATACCGGAAAAAACATCTTTTTGACCGGCCGGGCCGGTACGGGGAAAACCACTTTTTTGCACCATCTGAAGGAGCATTCGCCCAAACGCATGGTGGTAACGGCCCCCACCGGCGTAGCTGCCATTAATGCAGCGGGGGTGACACTGCATTCTTTTTTCCAGTTACCTTTCGGCCCGCAGATCCCCGGTTATCACACGGCAGCAGGCAAAGAAGAACAGCGTTTTGCCAGAGACAAAATCAATATCATGCGCAGTATGGAATTGCTGGTCATCGATGAAATCAGTATGGTACGGGCCGATTTGCTGGATGCCGTGGACCGCGTACTCCGCCGTTTTCGTCACAACGATTTGCCTTTTGGAGGAGTTCAGTTGCTCATGATTGGCGATTTGCAGCAACTTTCGCCCGTGGTGAAAGAAGAAGAGTGGCAACTGTTGAAAGGTCATTACGAAACACCCTATTTTTTCAGTAGCCTCGCCCTGAAAAAATCCGACTATGTTACCATCGAGTTACTGGAAGTTTTTCGCCAAAAAGATGCTGCTTTTGTTGAACTGCTCAACAAAATACGCGACAATAAATTAGATGCTGCTGCCATAGAAACGCTCAAATCGAGATACGATCCACACTTTTCCCAAAAGGACGAAGGCTACATCATCCTCACAACACACAATCACAAAGCAAAAACCATCAACAGTTCGCGTCTCAGCCGGTTAAAAGGAAAAGAACATGTTTTTGAAGCCGTTGTTTGGGGAAACTTTCCGGAATACACCTACCCTACCGATGAAAAATTGGTATTAAAAACCGGCGCACAGGTCATGTTCGTAAAAAACGATCCCGGCCCGGAAAAGCTTTTTTACAACGGGAAAATCGGAAAAATTACAGCACTTTCCGAAGACAAAGCGGAAGTACTTTGCGAAGGCGATGCACATCCCATCAGTGTCTCCGCCCTCGAATGGGAAAAAACCAAGTACACGCTCGATAAAAAAACACAAGAGATTAAAGAAACCGTGGAAGGCACCTTTGAACAATTACCGCTCAAACTGGCCTGGGCCATTACCATTCACAAAAGCCAGGGGCTCACCTTTGACAAAGCGGTCATCGATGCACAGGAAGCCTTTGCCCACGGCCAGGTTTACGTAGCCCTCAGCCGTTGCAGGTCGCTCGAAGGGCTGGTACTGAGCACTCCCATACCTGCCCAAAGCATCCGCTACGACAAAACCATTGACCGCTTTACCCGCCTTTTTGAAGAAAACCAGCCCGATAAAAAAGCCTTGGAAGCAGCGCGCCGTACCTATGAAAAGCAGCTTATTCTGAATCTTTTCGACTTTACAAAGCTGCAGCACTTGCTCTATTATGCTGTCAAACTTACTCACGAGCACGAAAACAGCTTACCGGAAAACACCAGCGAAACGCTGCACACCATAGCCAGGCAAACCAAAGCGGAAATAACCGATGTGGCCGTACGGTTTCAAAACCAGCTGGGCCGGTTGTTTGATGAAAAACTTTTTGCCGAGGAAAACGAAAACCTGCAACAACGCATAAAACAGGCTTCCCGCTATTTTCTGGAAAAAACAGAAAGTCTTGTCTCGACGCCTTTGGAAGCGGTTGAACCCGAAACCGACAACAAAGCCGTCCGGAAAAAAATAAAAAATGCTTTGGATAACCTTTACCGGGAAATCACATTGAAGACAGCTTGCCTGCAGGCCTGCACCGATGGTTTTATTTTAAAAAATTTCCTTGCAGTGCAAGCCAAAGCCTCCATTGAAGAGCCGCACACAACCAAAAAGGCAAAGAAAAAGGAAATAGCCGTTTCCAACCGGCAGTTAAGCCATCCGGAGCTATACAAACAACTGAAACAGTGGCGTGATACGGTGGTAAGCGATACCGGGCTGCCCCATTACATGGTTTTGCCGTTAAAAACCATGCAAATCCTTTCGGAAACACTTCCCGTGACACAGGATGCCTTACAGGCCATTCCGGGTATCGGACAGAAAAAGCTGGAAAAATACGGAACCGGCCTGCTAAAAATTATTTCGGACTATTGTGCCAAAGAGAACATTACCCCACCGGTTTTTGAACCTGCCCCACCCAAAGCTGCCAAGCAGCCCAAAAAGCCTACGCGGCAAATTACGCTGGAAATGTGGCAATCGGGAATAAGCATGGAAGAAATAGCCACACAGCGACAACTGGCCCTTTCAACCATCGAAGGGCACATGGCCCGGTTTGTAGCATCCGGAGAAGTCGAGGTAGAAAAACTCATCCCACCTGAAAAACTACAAACCCTCTCGGATTATTTTCTTTCAACAAAAAACCCCTCTCTGACGGAAGCTAAAAATCATTTGGGTGAACAATGCACCTACGGCGAATTACGGTTGGTACTGGCCCATTTACGCCATACCGGAGAATTACCGGCGAATGAAGAAACGCCTCCATTGCTGTAAGATAATTCCCCCCACGATAAAAGCCAATCCGGTGAGGGTATAACCGTGAATGGTTTCGCCCACAGCATGGTGAATCCAAAACAAGCCGAGAAAAGGCGACAAGTAAATCAAGTTACTCACTTTGGCTGTATCGGCCGAATAGTTCAGGGCTTTTAACCAAACCACAAATGTCAGGCTCATTTCGAAAATGCCAATGTAAATCACGCCAAGCCACCCTTGCCAGGAAGGCAACACAAGCCGGACTCCAGCCAGTGCAAAATATATCAGGAGGTACAGCCACCCGAAAAGCATATTGAGCAATATTTTACCCGTTTCCTCCCGCGGATCTTTCATATTCAGAATCCAATAAGCCGCCCAGAAAAAAGCACTTCCCACCGCAAGCAGGGCACCCAACGGATGGGAAAACCGCATGGAAAAAGGATGTCCCGCTGTAACAATTACCACCAGTCCGAAAAAACTGATTAAAATCGCAACAACAGCCGGCCAGCCTATCTTTTGTTTTAAAAACACCATGGAAAACAACACCAAAACCACCGGCCAGATATAATTGAGTGTCCCGGCTTCCTGCGCTTCCAACAATCCGTAAGCCTTGATCAAGACGAGATAATAAAGAAACGGATTAAACAGCCCCATCCAGGCAGACATTTTCCATTGTTTCGGTGTCAAGTGCCCGAAACGTAACGGGGTTTTCCCGAAGGCATTCAAAAGGGCCAGCAGCACCATTCCCACCACAACAGACCAAAAGACAAGACTTTGAAACGGAAGGTAACGCAAAGTAATTTTAAAAGCCGAACTGATGGTTGACCAGAAAAGCACCGCCAGCAAAGCCAACAGGTAAGCTTTTCGTTGTGTTCCGGATGCCGGATAAGTCATAAAACACCTTTTTTACACCACCGCTTTGTTTCTTTTGCGGTAAATCAATTGGAAAACGATGAGAAACACAAGTGCCACCAGAAATGAGGCCACGCTGAGCTCAGGCAAAAGATTTCCGGTAAAAAACAGGATCAAAACATACCCCACACCGGAAACAAAACTGGCCAGTGCCGCCTGTTTTTCCATCTTAAAATGAAAAGAGGCTATGGCTGCCGGAATAATGGTAAATCCCACCCCTGTAATAAAGACAATCACATCGATAATACTCCGGAAATAAAAAGCCAGCAAAAATCCTACAAACGAAAACAAAACGATAAAAATTTTGGTTTGCATTTTCAGGTTGTGCTGAGTGACCTCTTTTTTCGAGAAATGGGCAATGTAATCTTTGGCCACACTGGAAGCCAGAACAAAAATAATGGTATCGGCCGAGCTCATAATGGCGGCAAAAAGCAATACCAGCCCGGCACCAATAAATTTTTCAGGAGCCAGCACTTTAAGTCCTTCGGCAAAAGCATCACGCGGTGCAATCCCCGGCACCTGATAGTGGGCCGATAGCCCCACAATGGTAATGGCCAAACCGGTAACCAAAACCAAAACCGCCGAAGTAATGAACCCTGTTTTCACCACTTTTTCGTTTTTGGCGGCATAAACCCTTTGCCAGTATTCGGCCGACTGGAAAATAATAAGGATTCCGAACAAAATAAAAGCGATGGTCATGGAAAAATTCATATCACTCAAGTCGGTTACCTCGCGGCTGAAATCATGATTGCCCTTCAAGAGCACGTAGGCAAGGAAAGCAAACAGAATAAACATGATGATGTACTGAAAAACATCGGTTTTAACCACCGATTTAAAACCGCCGGCAAACAAATAAATGGTAATGACGGAAGCCGAAATAAGTAAAGCCGTTTCGTAACTCCAGCCGCTGATATGCGAAAGAATGCTGCTTCCGGCAATAAACTGGTTCAACAGCATCCCGAAATAAACCACAAAGAGGATCAGGGCCGAAGCCACCCCTGTTTTTTTGCCGTATTTAAAATAAAACCAATCCGAAAGGGTCAAAAATTGCCTTTTAGTACTGTATTTCCGAAGTTTCAAGGCATAGGGAATAAAAACCAGAAACCCTGCTGCCGTCCCGATAAAAACAGCAATGGCCGAAATCCCGAATTGATACACATAAGCCGAATAAGCCACGATGGCCGCCCCGCCAATATAACTGGCCACTACGGTAGAGACAAAACCAAACAAACCGATTTTTCGCCCGGCAATCAAATAATCTTCATCACGATTTCCTTTGGTACTCACCAAACCAATGATGATACATACCACGGCATAGCCGATGAGCATCATCAAATTCCAAAATGAAAGTTTCATGGATAGTGTTTTAAACTGATGAAAAGCAAATATACACGAATTTTTTTCATGCCTCCGCTGAAATCCGGCACATCAAAACCTTTGAAGTTGTTTAAAGTTTACAAAACATAATTTTGCTAAGAACCTGATCAATCAGCAAATAAATGTCTTTTTTATATACCTACCCCTACACCCCTTCAAGAAGGGGAATATTCGGTATTTATTTACTGATTGATAATACGTTATAAACAATATTTTAGATAAACCACAAACACCTTCTTTGAAAAAACGCCGACACTTCATTCAAAAGGGCAGCACCACTTCCTACAAAACCGGTACGGCAAAGAAAACAAAACACCCTAAAATTGTTAACCGGTTCACGGCAACCCGCTCCAGGACTCGTTTTCAGGGATTCATTTTAAATTAGATTTGTTATAAATTAACAAACCTAAATAAATTATCTTTGAAAAAAAAGGATTTTCCCTAATTTTTTTTTACGTTTGAAGTGTGAAAGTTCATTGATAAATGTAGTTAGAAAGAAAGATTAACAAGTTTTATTTAAGCAAACATGTTCCATTACAGCTATCATCCCTGCGGAAAAAAGGACAAAACGGAAACAAAACAGCCTTAAAAAAGACCGTCTTATCCTACAGTGAAACCGCACTGAAATAGCCCAATTGCCTAAATAAAAGCTTTTCAGTATCAGTGTTTTGTTTAAAGTCGAAGGTAAAAGGACACCTTAAATAACAACCTATTTATTCATTAAAACAAGTTAATCATGAAGAGAATTGCTACGTTATTTGCAGCACTACTTGTAGCTGCCGGACTGTATGCCCAGAACGTTGTTCCGGGCGGAACGGAAACCATCAAACTGAAAGGTTTTGTCAGTTTCACCACTTTTATGCAAGACCAGTCGTTTAAGTTTGGAAACGGACAAAACGCAGAATGGGCTAATCCGCCGGAACACACGGTAAACAAGTGGTTTAGTGGTTTTGACGTGCGCAACACACGCCTCACCATGGTCTTCAACGGACACAAGAAAAAAGACCAGAAATGGAATTTTGGCGGTGTATTGGAAATGGACTTTTTCGGCGGTTATGTAGGCACCTCCCTGTTTGCTGCCCAAATGCCCATGCCACGGCTTCGTTTGGCTTACATGGATTTTGTACACAACAATTTCCGTATCCGTTTCGGACAAGCCTGGACCCCCATGTTTGGTAATGTTCCCGTTTCGTTATCGCACATAGCATTCCCTTTGGGCTACGGTAGTGCCGGATTTGTGGGCTGGCGTTTCCCCGGGATTTACACTTATACCGGATTAAACGGAAAAAACAGTACCGTAAAAATCCGTATGGACATAGCCCTTTTTGCCGGTTCATGGAACGGCCCCGGTTCCAACACCAACTTTTTGAATGCGGGAAACTTCGGTTCTCCCCAATTTGAGATGAGATTTAATTTTACCGGTAAAAAATGGTCTGTTTACGTGGTAGGTCATGCCGACAGCAAAAACCTGGCCCCGGTAAATGTGGACAACAACAATATGAAGTTAACAGGACTTGCCACCGAAATCGGCGCGAAATTCCACAGCGGCGGATTCCTGTTACAGGGCAACCTCTACACGGGCAAAAATATCGGCCAGCAATTCGGTGCCATTACCCAGGTACAGGATACAGCTCTTGATTTACGCTCTACCGGCGGATGGTTCCAAATAGCTTATGTGTTTAACAAAAAATTCGGTATTTATGCCTTCTACGGTTCCGAAAAAGTGAACCACGATGATGCCGTGGCCGTTTTTTCCAGCCCAAGAACCAAACACAACCTGTACAACTTCATGCTGAAATATAACCTACGCAAAGCAGCTGTGGGCATCGAATGGCTGCACAGTAACCTGACCTATGGGAAAACCGACCAAACTCTTCAGGGAAACCAAATTTCTTTGAGTGCCTTATATAAATTCTAACTTTTATTCATTTTTTCACTTTTTAAAAATTTAAGTTTATGGGATCTATACTGATTATGGTTGTGGTATTTGGCGGATACCTTGTCATGTACCAACTTTACGGGAAATTCCTTGGAAATAAAATTTTCCGTCTCAGTGATGAAAATACAGTTCCTTCGGTAGAACTGGAAGACGGAGTGGACTTTGTCCCCACCAAAAAAGAGGTGATCTTTGGTCACCACTTTGCCTCCATTGCCGGAACAGGCCCCATTGTGGGACCGGCTATTGCTGTGATTTGGGGCTGGATGCCCGCTTTGATTTGGGTTTTTGTCGGCTCCATTGTCATGGGGGCGGCCCACGATTTCGGAACGCTCATTCTTTCCATGCGCAACCAGGGCAAATCACTCTCGGAATTTACGGCGAAATACATTAACACAAGAACAAAATATTTTCTGTTTTTCATTGTGTTTCTCGAACTCTGGATCATTGTGGCCATATTCGGCCTGGTGATTGCCATTTTATTTAAAATGTATCCGCAATCGGTGATACCGGTTTGGTTAGAAATTCCTATTGCCGTTTACCTTGGTTATGCGGTTTACAAAAGGGGTGCCAACCTGATGGTTTGGTCTCTTGTAGCTGTAGTGGTCATGTACCTTACGGTGATTCTCGGTGCGTATGTTCCGCTGCGGATGCCGTCGGTATTGGGATTGTCGCCCATTGCCGTATGGACCGTTATCCTGTTGATTTATGCTTACATTGCTTCGGTCTTACCGGTCACCACCTTGTTGCAGCCCCGCGACTACATCAATTCGCACGAGTTGATAGTTGCCCTGGCATTGTTGGTTTTGGGTGTTCTTTTTGCCGGTTTCGGCGGTCATCTTCACATTGTAGCACCGGCAGTACGCCCCCATCCGGCAGGATCGCCGCCCATGTGGCCATTCCTGTTTATCACCATTGCCTGCGGTGCCATTTCCGGTTTTCACGCTTTGGTTTCTTCGGGAACATCCTCCAAGCAAGTACGTAAAGAAACCGATTCGCTCTTTGTCGGTTACGGTTCCATGTTGATGGAAGGTTCGCTTTCCACGCTGGTTATTATTGCCACTACCGCCGGTATCGGCATGGGATACATAGCCAAAGACGGCCAACTGCTCACCGGCATCACCGCATGGACACACCATTACGCTTCATGGGCAGCCGCCGGAGGATTGAGCTCCAAAGTAGGGGCATTTGTGGAAGGTTCGGCCAATATGATTGAAGCCGTTGGCATCCCCAAAGCCATTGCCATGACCATTATGGGCGTGTTTGTCGCTTCGTTTGCCGGCACCACTATGGACACCGCCACGCGTGTACAACGATATCTTATTACGGAAACTTTCCCCAAAACATTCAACAATAAATATATTTCCACCGGTTTTGTGGTTTTGGTGGCCCTGTTTTTGGTTTTTTCGACCGGAGCCAGCGGTAAAGGTGCCTTGACCTTATGGCCGTTGTTCGGTGCCGTAAACCAAACCCTGGCGGCACTGGCCCTGATTGTGGTCACCATATACCTGCGCGGCAGGAGCAAATGGGGATGGCTCATTTCGGCCCTTCCGGCAGCTTTCATGCTGGTGGTATCTTTTTGGGCTACGGTAATGAACCAGTTTAAATTCGGTGATAAACACAACGTACTGCTTATGATTTTGAATGCCATTATCATTATCAGTATGATTTGGGTAGCCATCGAAGGGGTCCGGATTTTCCTGAAAACAAAATATTCTCCCACATTAATGGATGAAGAAATGAAAAAAGCCGCTTAACATTCCTGTTTTTTTTCAGGAGTCTGGAGCGAACCCTTTTTAATAAAGTTCATTTCTCCATTTGGCACTGTCCGTAAAAAATGTTTTCTTTGTAAAATAGGATTTCGGACAGTGCCTTTTTTCTTTTGGTTATGGATGCAAAAAAAACTTCACAATTTTTACAAAAGATCTATTTCTTTCAACTGATAACAGCCGTTTTGCTGGTCGGCTTTGCCTATGCTTTGAAATATGGGTTTGGTTTAGTCAATAAAATGTCACCCGGAATTACCGTAAGCGTGGTAGTGACCACCCTTGCAGGGATAACAGCCATTGCCCTGCCCGTTTTTTACAGAAGTTATTTTGTTTTTAAAAACAAAGACAAAAAGCAAATATCTCCGGATGATTTTATGGCATTCGAACGTTTACTCATCACCATGGCATTGCTTTCACCCTATTTCCTCATTGTAGCCGTTCTCATCAACATGAACGAAACGGCCAATATGCTCATCGCTTTGTTTTCCATTTATGCCATGTATTATTTCTTTCCGACGGAAAAAAAGATGCTTTTTGAGATGCGGATTTTCAGGATCAAACCCACTAAAAAAGAACCTAACCCTTCAGAAACCAACAAATGAAAGCAGACAACTCCCTAAAAAAACTCCGGAAAAAAATCGGCGAAAGCTGGGCCTTTTACAAAGAGGCAGCAGCAGCTACCGCCACCGAAACGCTGGAAACCGAATTGGGTGAAATGGAAAACATTTTCGGCCTGTTGGTCCTCGGTTCGTTTATCGGATTTCCCTCGCCCCCCATGCAAATCACACTGGATTTACTTCCCGAAATGGAAGAACATTTTATCCTGATGCTCAACAAAGTAGATACCGCTCAGGGGCCTATTTCCGATTTATTATCCACTTTTGATGTGATGTAGCCATGGACAAATCGACCAAAAACATCTTCTTTCTCGGCAAAGGCGGTGTAGGAAAATCCACTTCCTCGGCCCTGACAGCCCTGCACCTTGCCGAAAGCGGAAAAAAGGTTCAACTGGTTTCGTTAGACCCCGCCCACAACCAAAGTGATATCTTTGATAAGAAATTTGCAGAACGTGCCGTAAAAGTGCATAAAAACCTCACGGTAAAAGAAGTTGAAATCAACGTCTGGGTCAAAAAATACCTGTCGGATATCCAGTTTCAGGTCAAGCGCACCTATTCGTATCTCACCGCCTTCAACCTCGAAAACTATCTCGACATCATGAAATATTCACCGGGCATCGAAGAATACGCCTTGCTTATGGCCTATAAAAATATCCGGAAAAAAGCGGGAAATACGGATTACATTATTTTCGACATGCCCCCCACTGCGCTGACACTTAAATTCTTAACCTTGCCCCACCTTTCCTTAATCTGGTTGGATAATTTATTGGACCTGAGAAACAAAATCATTGAAAAAAAAGAGATCATCACCAAAATCAGGCTGGGTAAAAAAACCATTGAAACCGACAAAATCAGAAAAAAATTACAGGAACAGATCCACGATTACCGGGAAGTTAAAACCGTTTTTGAAAATCCCGAAAAAACCTATCTGCACTTGGTTATGAATACGGATAAACTCTCTTTTTCGGAATCGGAGCTTATCGTGAAACACCTGGATCAATTCGGGATGAAAATCAAAAACATTTTCCTGAACAAATATTACGACGGTTTTGACACTTCGGAAATTACTAAAAAATACCCCGATTGCGCCATTCAGGTTCAACCCGAAAGCAACATCCCCTTACTGGGTATTGCCACCCTTTTGGAATACCTGCACAACTTACCCTCGTTCATAGCACTATAAAATTCAAGATTTTTCTCATCATGACAGAAAAAATGAAAAAAACGCTGGCACGGATTCTTGAAGAAACCATCGAACCGTTGAGCAACCTTTCACTGTCTGATCTTGAAGTGGTCAAAGGCATCAAATTCGATCCGGCGACAGAAAAGTTTTCGGTTTACCTTGACCTACACCGCATGACTTTGGTTACCAGTACCTTTTTTTATCATCTTACCGGAAAAATTCATTTGGAAGAGGTCCTTACCGCAGCTCTCAAAAGGGTTTATCCCCGTTTCGGGATTCGTTATTTTTACGTGGGAGGCCCCCGAAGTAAATCACCCCGGCTCCGTAAATTATAGCCTCATCTGTTTTCATTATTGCGCCCATGCCGGAAAAGATGATATATTCAAATGGAAAATCACCGGAAGGTAGTAATACGCAAATAACGAAATGAGTATGGCTGCTATAACGTTTAGCACAAAACCCGTTTTGGCCATTTGAGCAACCGTGATTTTATTGGAGCTGAACACAATGGCATTGGGAGGCGTTGCCACCGGGAGCATAAAGGCCATGGAGGCGGCTATGGTGGCCGGAATCATTAAAAAAAGCGGATTCACCTGTAGCGAAACGGCCAGGCCGGCCAGTATAGGTAATACAATTTGCGTGGTAGCTGTATTGGAAGTTAATTCGGTAAGCATTTCCATAATAAAAGTAATGGCAAAAATCATTACCAACGGATGGGCATTCCTGAAAAAACTCAACGAATGACCAAACCAAGCCGAAAGTCCCGAATCTTTGAATCCAATGGCAAGGGCAAATCCTCCGCCGAAGAGCAACACAATACCCCAGGGAATTTTTTTTGAAAATTCCCAATTCATCACCATCGTACCCTTTTCGGTTTTAGCCGGAATAAAATAGAGTAACGACGCCATAAAAATGGCGATGGTACCATCGTTAAAGTAGTGCGGATGGGGAAAAAATGAGGACCAACCTCTCAAAGTGAATTTATCAATGGTAATATCGGAACGGGTCATCCAAAGGAGTGCCATCAGCACAAAATCAATCAATACAATCCATTCCTCGCGCGAGAGTTTTCCCATCAAATGGTATTGTTCCATGAAAGTACGCTTATCAATGCGGGAACTTTTGTCTTTGGGTTTATATAATACAAACAAGTAACCCCAGGCAGCCAAAAACAACAGAATGGTCAAAGGAAAAGCAAAGAAAAACCAGGTGGCAAAACTGATTTCCGGCCCTTTGGGAAACATAATGG
>CAYYRE010000068.1:0-15663 GCA_964473895.1 uncultured Lentimicrobiaceae bacterium
GACACGGTAGGATTTGCCCATTACCCGTGGCAAATGGACAGCCTGATGCAACGCATTAAAAGGTATCAGGGCGACGAACTGGAAAAACGCACCCAATACCTCACGCCCAAAACCACCAAAGCCGTCCTTTGCCCTCACGATGACTATAGTTATGTCGGTTACCTCTACCCTGCCACCCTTGGGCAAATCAAAGCCCATACCGTCATTATTTTCGGGGTAGCCCACAAAGCCCGTCAGTTGCATTTGGAAAACAAAATTATATTCGACAGCTACGATTACTGGAAAGGGCCTTACGGCAATGTTAAAGTCTCGAACCTGCGGGAAAAAATCATGGAAAACCTCCCCAAAAACCTTTACATGGTTAACGATTCCATGCAGGCCATAGAACATTCGGTGGAAGCAGAAATCCCCTGGTTACAATATTTCAACCGCAACGTACAAATTGTATCCATACTGGTTCCCTACATGTCGTTTGACCGGATGAAAGCCATTGCCGGGCCGTTGGCCAAAGCCATCCGGAAAGCCACCCAATCGGAAAACATGCAATGGGGCAAAGATTTTGCTTTTGTCATTTCCAGCGATGCCGTTCATTACGGCGATGAAGGCTGGGGCGGACAAAATTTTGCCTTTTACGGTACCGCCTGTACCAGCTATACCAATGCCAAAGGACACGAACTGGAAATCATGCACGCCATCAGCGGCTACATCAGTCCGGGTATGATCCACAAATTTTGCGACATGACGGTAGAGGCAAGTGATTACCATAAATATAAATGGACCTGGTGCGGCCGTTACGATGTACCACTGGGCTTACTGACCATTAACGATCTGAACGAAACCCTTTACCGGGAGCCCTTGCACGGACAAGTCATCGGATATTCGACCAGTATCGAGCACGAACCCATTCCCGTAAAAGACCTGCGCATGGGGGTTACCGCCCCGGCCAACGACCATCACTGGGTAGGTTACGCTGCCATTAAATATTATTAAAAAATTATGGAAGATTGGCAAGCGCACCTCATTGAACAAACCCGGAATTTTGTTCAATCAGCACTAAGAGATGCCGAAAGCGGACACGACTGGTGGCATATTTTCAGGGTATGGAAACTGGCAGAGAAAATAGCCCGCGAAGAAAAAGCAGACCTTTTCGTGGTCAGTCTCGGAGCACTGTTGCATGATATTGCCGATGCCAAGTTTTACAAAGGAGATGAAACCATTGGGCCCCGGCGGGCACAACAATTTTTACAAAAGCAAAACCTTCCCGAAGAAATTATCCGGAAAGTATTGAACATCATACGGTATGTTTCTTTTAAAAACCGCGACGAGATACCCGAAGAAAATTCAAAAGAACTGCACATAGTCAGGGATGCCGACCGGTTAGATGCCATAGGAGCCATCGGTATTGCCCGTGCATTCAGTTTCGGAGGATTTAAAAAAAGAGAAATGTATAACCCTTCGGTTCCACCCCGGCTGGGAATGACCAAAGAAGAGTACAAAAAGAATGAAGGCACCACGGTGAACCATTTTTACGAAAAATTGTTTTTGCTGAAAGATATGATGCACACTCCTGCCGGAAAACGGCTGGCGGAAGAGCGACACCGTTTCATGGAACAATACCTTGAAGAATTTTATGCCGAATGGCAAGGTGAGAAATAATTTCCCCTGCCAGTCCCTTTTTGCCGCCAGGTCTTTATTTTTTTTCTGTTTTTTTGTACTATTGTACTGACTAACAAACAACCCCATGCCCTGGCGCAACCGTCCTTTTCTGCGCATCCTTTTCTGTTTTGCATCCGGCATCCTGGCTGCACGGGTAGTTCACATCCCAAATGTAGCTTTCGGACACATTTTGACGCTTTACGTTACCATGACCTCCGGAGCGGTCATCACGGCTTTTCTGCATCTCCCTTTCCGGTACCGCAGGCTGCAAAGTATTTTGCTTTTCCTGTCCCTGTTTGTTACCGGTTGGGTATTTACTATTGTAGCAGAAGAAAATTCCAACCACCCTTTTCCGGAAAAAGAAACTTTTTGGAAAGGGGAAATCGTTACCGAGCCCGTACAACGGCCGGGTAATGTCCGGTTCATTGTCCGGCTCACGGGAGATACCGGTACAAATATCAAGAGGTATCCACCGGTAAAAATCATGGCCCGGCTGAAAAGCGACACTTTACCTCAAAATCTGCATTTGGGGCATCTGATTGTTTTTGAAAGTAAAATAACACCGGTTCCTCCACCCCTGAATCCGGGAGAATTTAACTACCGGCAATTTTTAAAAGACAAAGGAATCCGCTACCAAACCTACCTCACTCCAAACCGATACCTGTTGATTCCTGAATCCGGGGGACACACTTTATCCGAACTCTTCGGCCAATGGCGCAACCGGTTGCTCAACACCCTGAAAGCAGAAAAGCTGACCAAAGAAGAGTACAGTGTGGCCGCTGCCATTCTATTGGGATACGATCAGTTGATTGCCCCCGGATTACAACAAGATTTTACGGCCGCCGGTGCAGTTCATATCCTTTGTGTTTCCGGGATGCATGTGGGAATTATCTACCTTATTTTCAGCCTGCTTTTTGCTTTTCTGCTGCGTTTTAAAAAAGGAAAACAAGTTAGGGGACTCTTGCTGTTGTTTGTCTTGTGGGCTTATGCTCTTCTTACAGGCATGTCCCCATCCGTATCGCGGGCAGCCACCATGCTTTCACTTTTTATCATTGCCGAAATCCTTGACCGGGAATACGATCACTTCAATTTGTTGGCAGCCTCTGCCTTCCTGCTGTTAGCCTTTCATCCGCTTTTGCTTTTCGATGTTGGCTTTCAGTTGAGCTATGCCGCCGTAACGGGCATCCTTTTGTTTTATTATCCCATATACCGGAGCCTGTATCTGCCGGGAAAGTTCCTGCGCTTGCTGTGGGCAGCAATATCCGTTTCTCTCGCTGCACAAATGGGTGCCTTTGCCATAGCCGCACACTATTTCCATATGTTCCCCCGCTATTTTTTACTGACCAACCTGGCTGTTTTCGGATTAGCCTATGTGATTATCTTCAGCGGCTTGGCCTATCTGACCTTGTCATGGATTCCTATGGCCGGACACCTGTTTGCCATTATTTTAGCACGCTCCACCGGTTGGCTCATTGCCATTGTACACTTTATGGCTTCGTTGCCCCATGCAGCCGTATATGACCTTTATTTTCCGTGGACAAAAGTGTTTCTGATTTTTGCTTTTCTTTTGAGTGTCTATTACGGGTTTGTCCAAAAAAGCATCCATGCCGTTTTGCCAACGCTTATTTCGTTGGTATTGTTACTCGGCATCCATATTCAACGTCAATTTGCTTTGTTGCACCAGCACAAAATGATTGTTTATGCCCTGCATCGCCATACGGCCATTGACCTCATCAAAGGGAAACAACATCTATTATTGACAGACACTGCCGCCTGGAAGCATCCGGAGTTGTTGGCGTATTCCGTAAAAAACAACCGCATTGCCCTGGGGCTGAACAACGACCTCCACCCCCTCACCCAACCTTTCAAAAGTACGCTTTTTTACTACCGTTCGGGATTCGGCGAAACAGAGGGATGCAAATTTTATGTTACCCGTCCGGGACAAAAATATTATCCCCGGCTGAAACAAAAGATCAAAGTAAACCTCCTTATTTGTCACCCACCCTGGAAAACCACCCTCAAAGAAATATCCAAGTCCATTGCATTTCAACGGGTTCTTCTTGAAGGCGCCTTACCGCAATGGGCGGAAAGACAGATTAAAACCAAAGCCAAACAATTGAATATCAATTTTATAGATTTAAATAAGCAGAGGGCTTTTGTGCTGGATTTAAGAGGAAAATAATTTTTTTGAAATTTGTTTGCAGATTAAAAAAAAGCCTTTATTTTTGCAGTCCCTTTTGAGGGGAGTTCATTCATAGAGATTTTGGTCTGGTAGTTCAGTTTGGTTAGAATACCTGCCTGTCACGCAGGGGGTCGCGGGTTCGAGTCCCGTCCAGACCGCAAGTAAAAAGGGTAACTTGTTCATTTTCAGGTTATCCCTTTTTTATTGTTTGCCATTACAATTACCCACCGTTTTTTCCATAAACAGAATATTCAACAATCCGTGTCCCAGCCGGAAATGGACAAATAAAAAAAATTGGCTGCGGCAGGGACGGGAACGGATAGCCCGCAGACCGGAGGCGGCATGGAGGCCGGCGGAGACGGAGCGACCAACGGAAGCTCCCGGAAACGCCGTGCGAGGAAATTAGCGGAAGATGCCGACACTGCCTCCGGACGAGGACTATGAGTGAACGGCCCGTGGGGGCCTTGTGGGGCAGGCCCGCCCAAACAAAAAAACGGATTTCCGGAGTTACTTACATTGGAAGGATACGTTCTTTTAACGGGAAAAGCCCTTGGGGTACAACAAACCCCGACCCGTTAAAAAACGGCATTAATTTTTGAAAACAAAGACCCCGATGGGGGAATATTTTTTTCGAAAATCCTGGAAGTGGTAAAAAAACAACGGAAACGTTGTTTCCGTTGCTATTCCGAATAAAAAACCTCTTTAATACCTGTCGCGGCGGGGTGGTTTGGCTTCGTTGACCACGAGGTCGCGGCCGTTCAGGTTAAATCCGTTGAGGGCTTCAATGGCCTTGTCGGCATCGTCATCATTACCGAAGGTAACGAATCCGAACCCTCTTGACCGGTGGGTGTACCTGTCTTTCAGGATAACCAGATCTTCAATTTCTCCATATTGGGAAAAGGCACCACCAAGGTCATCTTCCGATACGCTCCAGGCAATGTTCCCAACAAATACTTTTTTTGACATAACACAATTTATTAATACATAAAAAAACGAAAGCGACCGGAAATCTTTTTGATAAAAATTGGCGATGGCATTTCTTGTGTACAAACCTACGCATTTTCTTAAATGGAATGCTTTGGCGGTTCATTTTATTTGATATTGCAACTTATTTGTAGTGAATATAAATAAGCAACTCCGGCCAACAGCGCCTTTGGGGAGATAAACGGGAGCCCAAGCAAACCGTTAATTTTTACTAATTTTGCCGCTTCAAAAAACAAGGATCAACCATGATAGAAAAAAAACTGGCCGAAGGGCTGCACAAGGCAACAGAACAGCTTTACGGACAAAATATGGCACCCAATACTTTCCAGATACAAAAGACTCGGCCCGAATTTGAAGGCGACCTGACCGTGGTGGTTTTTCCCTTGCTGCGCATATCACGCAAATCACCCGAAATAACGGGAAGCGAAATAGGCCGGTGGTTACAGGAAAACATGGAAGAGGTTGTCGGTTTTAACGTGATCAAAGGATTTTTAAACCTGGAAATTTCGGATGAATACTGGTTTTCATTTTTTCAAACGGCAGCAAAAGACCCCAGGTACGGTTTCCGGTCTGTTCAGGATGAACCTCCGGTAGTCATTGAATATTCTTCGCCCAACACCAACAAGCCATTGCACCTCGGACATGTACGTAATAATTTATTGGGGTGGTCGGTGGCAGAAATTCTGAAAGCCAACGGTAAAAAAGTAATAAAAGTGAATCTGGTGAACGACCGGGGCATCCACATTTGCAAATCGATGCTGGCCTGGCAAAAGTGGGGAAATGGCAAAACACCCGAAACCACCGGTGTGAAAGGCGACAAACTGGTGGGCGATTTTTATGTTTTATTTGATAAAGAATATAAAAAGCAAATAGCCGGGCTGGTAGCGCAAGGAATGGACGAGAAAGAAGCCGCCCAAAAAGCACCTTTGATCCTCGAAGCCAAAGAGATGCTGGTAAAGTGGGAAGCCGGGGATGAACAGGTCAGACAACTTTGGAAAGAGATGAACCGGTGGGTTTATGCGGGTTTCGATGCCACTTATCGCCGGATGGGTATTGATTTTGACAAAATTTATTACGAATCGGAAACTTACCTTTTAGGGAAAGCCATTGTAAAAGAAGGGCTGGAAAAGGGTATTTTTTATAAAAAAGAAGATGGATCGGTGTGGTGTGACCTGCGGGATGAAGGTCTGGATGAGAAACTATTGCTCCGTGCCGACGGAACCTCTGTTTACATGACCCAGGATTTGGGTACGGCGCAGTTGCGTTACGATGATTACCATCCACAAAAACTCATGTACGTTGTCGGTAACGAACAGAATTATCATTTTGAAGTACTGCAAAAAATATTAAAGAAGCTGGGGAAGCGTTGGGCCGATGGTATTTACCACCTCTCTTACGGTATGGTGGAACTGCCCCATGGGAAAATGAAATCGCGAGAAGGTACAGTGGTGGATGCCGATGATTTGATGGAAGAAATGGCACGGACGGCTAAAAAAACCTCGGAAGCATTGGGGAAATTCGATGACTTTACTCCTGAAGAGTCAAAACAACTGTATGAAATGATCGGCATGGGGGCCTTGAAATATTTTATTTTAAAAGTGGATCCGAAGAAAACCATGCTGTTCAATCCGGAGGAATCCATTGATTTTAATGGCAATACAGGTTCTTTTATTCAATATACGCACGCCCGGATCCGGTCGGTGATACGCAAAGCAAAAGCTTCAGGGCACTATCCCCGCAAAGAGGGTTTACAACCGGTAGCCCTCGAAGAAAAAGAAAAATCGTTGCTGCAGATGCTGTACGATTTTCCGCAAACCATCCAGACCGCTGCTACGGCATACAGTCCGGCCCAAATTGCCAATTACAGTTATGAACTGGCCAAGGAATTTAACCAGTTTTACCACGACCATTCCATCCTGAAGGAAAAGGAAGAAAACAAACGGAATTTTCGTATTGTGTTGTCCGATTTCACCTCACAGGTACTCCGTTCGGCTATGGGATTACTCGGGATAACCTTACCGGAAAGGATGTAGAGAGGAAATAACCGTCAGACACCGGTCAAGCCGTGGCAAGGCCATTGTCGGGCCAAACAGGTTATAGTTCATCACGTTCAAGCAAAAGAATGGAGTGTTGTGGGACGATGAAATATTTTTTGTCGTGATAGTGAATCTCTACAGCTCCTTTTTTCAAAAAAATTGCCAAATCCCCCGGTTGGGCTTGTAAAGGGATGTAGTTCACCTGTTCTTCTTTGCGTTTCCAAGGCTCATCAGCATCATCCGAAGGCATGGGGATGGGGTATCCGGGACCTGTTTTTACCACATATCCGCTTTGAACTTCCTCTTTTTCTTTATATCCCGGAGGAAGATAAAGTCCCGTATGGGTTTTACTGCTTTCCGATTTGGGCTGGATGAGGACACGGTCGCCCACTACAATCAATTTGTCCAACCAGTTCTTCTCCGTCATGATCCTGTCGTTTTTGTCGCTGCAAAAATACAAAAGGTTGTATTCACCGTGAAACGCATAAACACTCTTTCGTAAAAATCATGGCTAAACGGCAAAAGCATCAAAAAAAATGTATTTTTACATCTTACAGTTCGCAGATTTTTTAAAGATATGCTTTCCATTCATCCAAAGCATGAAGGCAGCAACAGTAAACAAAGGAACTTCAAATTCACAAAAAACGAAAAACAATGAGTAAAAAAATCTTTGATATTTTCATGATCATCGCCATACTCGGTTTTTGCCTTCTTTTTTACAAGTTGGATCACCAAAGCCATGTGGCGGGATTTCTCTTTTTACCCATTTTGGCCATTTATTTCATTGGACAATATGTGGAACGCAAATTTGGCAAACCGGCCGGTTCAGACCAAACGCTGTGATTGTTTTTTTTACGATATGAAGATTTCCCATCCGTTCAATCCTGCCCGATAAAAGCGGACAGTTCGCGGTAAAGTTTATGCGTGGGAAGTCCCATCACATTAAAATAGGAGCCTTCGATTTTACGGATGGCGGCATGCCCTATCCATTCCTGAATACCGTAAGCACCGGCTTTATCAAAAGGCTTGTAATGTGTTACATAATAACGGATATCCTCATCGGAAAGTGGGTGAAACCAAACATGGGTAGTGGCCGAAAAAGCTTTTTGTTTTTCTCCCAAACGAAGGCAAACTCCGGTGACCACTTCATGTTGATGACCACCAAGACTTTTGAGCATTTCCATGGCCCTTTGTGCAT
The DNA here is from genome assembly GCA_964473895.1 of uncultured Lentimicrobiaceae bacterium. Lineage (GTDB taxonomy): Bacteria > Bacteroidota > Bacteroidia > Bacteroidales > F082 > Sulfidibacterium. Next base: position 8,057 of record CAYYRE010000068.1, read on the forward strand.
TTTGTGGTTTACCCAAAACCTGTCCATCAAGGGCCACCACCGTATCGGCGGTAATAAGCAAAGTATTCTCACTCAACTCGTTAGCCGAAAAAGCCGCACTCTTCAAACGGGATAGATAAACCGCCGTTTCTTCGGGCGAAAGCCCCTGAGGGAACACCTCCTTCACCGGTTTAGTGAATACCCTGAAAGATATGTCCATTTCAGCCAACAGCTGTTTCCTTCGCGGAGAACCGGAAGCCAATACCACATCGTAATGTTTCAGTTGATCAAGCAGCATCTTTCTCTATTCAAAATAAAACAACGTCATGGTTAAAATACCGGTCACCATGAGGATTTTGATCCAAAGCGAAACGAAATGAAACTGTTGTGAGCCATTGGCCCTCAACAACTTCAAAAGGACAAACGAAAAAAGCAGGTCCACCAAAAAGAAAGAGAAAAACAAAAGGGTAAAGTGCCATTGATAAAAAAACCACTGGATGGCAATAGAAGCCAAAAGGCCGGTCAGGTTCACCGCCAAAGCCACATTCTTGGCTTTTTGCAGGCCATGGGATACCGGCAGGGTAAGACAACCTGCGGCACGGTCGCCCCTTTCATCTTCCATATCTTTGACCACTTCGCGCAACAAACTGACCAAAAAAGCAAAACCCATGTATATCAAAACCAAATCGTTGACCAAATAAAGCCGGACGGGATCCACAGAAAGATGTTGTTCCTGCAGGGCCATTACTTCAAAAAGCCACACCAATCCAAACGAAAGGGCACTCAGAAAAGCCACGACCAAATTACCCACAAGCGTCTGACACTGATAGCGTTCGGCATAAAACCACAGCAACCCGGCCGTCAGGATAAAAATGAGCGAAAAGCTGATGTTTCCGTACCATTGCGAAAGGACGGTTCCGGCCACCACACCGGTGAGGGTGAAAACCCAGTAAAGTTTTTTTCCGGTCAACACGGAAAAGTGGCTTTCAAAAACATTTTTACCGGGCTTATTGACGGCATCCGCCTGAAGGTCTTTCAAGTCGTTCAACACATATCCCCCCATGGCGGTAAACAAAACAGCCACTACCAACAAACCAAAAGCAGCCGGAGACATCCCTGCCCGAAACGAAAGACCCAGCCCCGGTTTTATGATGAAAAAAGCAATCAAAGTCATGCTCAACAGAATGATAAGCAGATTGGGCCAACGGATTAATTTCAGAAATGCTTTCATATGGGAAATTAGAATTTAGATTTTAGAATTTAGATTTTAGATTTTAGAATTAGATTTTTATTGTAGGCATCCCTTTCGGGAAGATTTAAAAAATGTGTCATGAAGCTGTTTTAAAGTTTACCCATGCTATTTGTCTAACAATCTTAACATCAGCAAGCACATGTTAATTCTCACCACGTAAAAGCTTCTTCTGTCATCCATTTTCCCTGCACTTTCATCACCTGTTCGATGATATCGCGTACACAGCCTTCTCCTCCCTTTTTGTCGGAAATATATACTGAAACGGCTTTCACCTCTTCCGCCGCATCGGCAGGACAAACCGGAATACCCACTTTTTTCATCACCGGGATATCCGGAATATCATCGCCCATATAAACCACATTTTGACGATCTATTCCCCGTTCAAGAATGTATTTTTCAAAAACTTCCAATTTATTTTTCACTCCGGTAAAAGCATCTTTTATATTCAGCGTGTCGAACCGGTTTTCCATGGATCGCGAAAAGCCGCCCGAAATCACCACCACATGATAGCCCAGTTTTACTGCCAGCTGCAGCACATAGCCATCCCGTACATTGGCCGTTCGCAAAGGGGGGTCATCATGTTGCAGGATGACACGGCCATCGGTCATCACACCGTCGTAATCGAAAATAAAAGTATTGACTCCTTGGAGCAGGGTTTTGTAATTACTCATGATATTTCTTTAAAATTTGTTGACTAAACAATTGGTATATTTTTTTTAATTCGGGTTTATCCTGCAGCATCTCTAAGTGGCGGGCAATGGTTTTCAGGTCTCCCCGGCGTGCCGGACCCGTTTGTGCCTCGCGGGCCGGCAGTTCCTGTAGTTTGTTAACCGTTTCGCGCAGAAGCGGTAAAAGCAAAGAACGATCCAGCCCATTTTCTTTCAAATAATTTTCCGCTTCATCAAACAAATGGTTACTGAAGTTATTCACCAATACGGCGGCCAAATGCAATTGTGTACGTTGTCCGGATGGTATTTCCTGTACGCTGGTACTTAACCGGGCTGCCAACTGTTGCAATTGTTTCAAAACAGCAGCAGAAGAGCCTTCAACGCAGAAAGGCACTACCGAAAGATCCACTTTCCTGTTTTTTGAAAAAGTTTGCAATGGATAAAAAACACCGTGATTTTCAAAACGTTTCAAAACATCCAACGGGGTAATCCCCGAAGTATGGCATACCAGACCGTTGATATCCGGCAAACCGGCCGCCACTTTGGGCACTTCCCCATCGGGAACGGCCAAAAGATACAAGTCGGCATGGGGATTGATTTCCCCACAATGCGTAACAGGCAAAGCGCCCACTTTACCGGCCAAAGCCTCCGCATGTTCCCAACGGGGAGCACAAACCTGCAAAACCCTGACTCCCGAATGATACAGGCCCAAGGTCAAATGCCAGGCTACATTGCCAGCACCCACGGTAATGAGGGTTTTTATGGTAGGACTCTTTTTCATTGTGCGACCATCCGATCCTTGGGTTGTTTTTTTTACAAAATAACAACATATTTCTGACACGGAAAAAAGCTTTCAATGCTTTCTTTTCCCGGCTGTTTTTAAAGAATTTCTATCTTTGCGCATCTTTAAAACGGACAACGTGAACGAAAACATCATATCGCACCGGATTCAAAGCATTACCGAATCTGCCACCCTGGAAATGACGCGCCGCAGCCGCGAATTAAAAGCCCGGGGAATTGATATTATCAACCTGAGTATCGGTGAACCCGACTTTAACACACCAGAACCTGTAAAAGAAGCGGCCAAAGAAGCCATTAACAATAACATAACACATTACCCGCCGGTGGCTGGTTTCAGACAATTACAGGAAGCCATAGCCGAAAAGTTGGAGCGGGACAACAACCTGCATTTTGCCCCGGAACAAGTCGTTGTTTCCAATGGTGCCAAACAGGCTTTGGCTAACATTTTCCTGAGCATTTTAGATCCGGGAGACGAAGTTATTTTACCGGCTCCCTATTGGGTTTCGTATGCCGACATCATCAAACTGGCCGGCGGCAAGGTAGTGGCACTCCCCACAGGTATCGAAGACCATTTTAAACTCCGTCCGGAGAAGTTGCGGGCTGCCATCACACCGCATACCAAAGCTTTTTTGTTCAACTCTCCCTCCAACCCTACCGGCATGGTTTATACCCAAGAAGAAATGGCGGCACTGGTCAATGTTTTAAAAGATTATCCCGACCTGTTGGTGGTTTCCGATGAAATCTACGAGCACATCCATTTTTCGGGGAAACACATCAGCATTGCTTCTTTTCCGGAAATCGCCGGGCAAACCGTGGTAGTCAACGGCGTTTCAAAATGTTACGCCATGACCGGATGGCGCATCGGCTACATGGCAGGCCCTCTGTTTTTGGCACGAGCCTGTGCCAAGTTGCAGGGGCAATACACTTCGGGACCGGGAACCATCTCACAAATGGCAGCACTCAAAGCAGTAAAAAATCCACCACAAGATTCGGAATACATCCAGGTGATGGTTTCTGCTTTTCAGAAAAGGCGTGATCTGCTGCTGGAAAAGTTGAATGAAATCCCCGGGATAAAAACATATGTTCCGGAAGGCGCTTTTTATCTTTTTCCGGATATCAGCAGCTATTTCGGAAAATCGGATGGTAAATTCACCCTTCGCAATGCCACCGATTTCAGCCTTTATCTCTTGGAACATGCCCATGTGGCGCTGGTTACAGGCGAAGCTTTTGGAGATGCCCGGTGTGTCCGGTTATCTTATGCCACCTCGGAGCAATTGCTTCTTGAGGCAGTGCGAAGAATCCAATCAGCATTAAAACAACTAAGCTAATTCCTCATGAATCTCACAGAAGGCAACCTTCGCAACCTTTTTCAGGAATTTAACCGTAAAAAAGTCCTTGTCATCGGCGATGTCATGCTCGACACTTACATTTGGGGGAAAGTCGATCGTATTTCCCCCGAGGCACCCGTTCCGGTTGTTTCGGTTCTCAAACGGGAAGAACGGCTGGGCGGCGCAGCCAATGTGGGCATGAACATCCGCGCGCTGGGTGCTCATCCGGTCATGTGTTCTGTAGTAGGAACGGATGAAAAAGGCGGTATTCTCCGTGCTTTGATGCTCAACAACGGATTGGATGATGCCGGTGTGATCGAAAGCCCCCACCGTACCACCACCACCAAGTTCCGCATTTTGGGCAACAACACCCAAATGTTGCGCGTGGATGAAGAAACTTTACGCCCCCTGGAGCAGGAGATTTTTCATGCACTCTGCAGTCGCATTGATCATATCCTGAAAACAGGCGATATTGATGTGATCATTTTCCAGGATTACGACAAAGGGGTAATTTCTCCCGCACTCATCGATTTTGTTACCGAAACGGCGGAAGAAATGAATATCCCGGTAACGGTGGATCCCAAAAAACAAAATTTTCTGTTTTACAGGAATGTAACACTTATTAAGCCAAACCTTGCGGAGATGAAAGAAGGGCTGGAAATGCCCGATCTAACCACTGACAAAAAAAGCCTGGAAGAAGCAGCACAGAAATTATCTCTGCTGCTCAACGCCCCTATGGTTATGAATACCCTTTCGGAAGATGGTGTTTTTATTTTGTGGGATGACAACGGTACACCGAAAAACGAACTGATTCCGGCCCACCGGCGAAACATTGCCGATGTATCGGGTGCCGGCGATACGGTAATCAGCGTGGCTTCCTTGTGTCTTGCCGCAGGCGTTCCTGCCGCAGATATTGCCAGAATAGCCAACCTTGCCGGCGGACTGGTTTGCGAAGAAGCAGGTGTGGCCCCCGTGAATAAAGACAAGTTATTGGCGGAAGCCATGCGTATTTTCAAACCATAAAACTGATTAAAATGGCAAAAAAAGAAATGGTGCAAAACATGTTTAACAACATTGCACCCAAATACGATTTGCTGAACCATTTGCTTTCGGCCGGGATTGACAAAGGCTGGCGACGAAAAGTACGCCGTGCCCTCGCAGCCGGCCATCCCGAAACCATCCTGGATGTGGCAACCGGAACAGGCGACCTGGCCATTGAACTGGCCAAATTGCCCAACACCCGGATCATAGGCATCGACATTGCCGAAGATATGTTGAAAATAGGAAGAAAAAAAATAGAAAAAAAAGGATTGACGCAACGTATCACACTTGAACCGGGGGATTCGGAAAATATACGGTTCGCAGACAATACTTTTGATGCCATTACGGTAGCGTTTGGGGTACGGAATTACGAAAACCTTGAAAAAGGACTCCGGGAAATGTACCGGGTGCTGAAACCCGGAAAAAAGACGGCCATCCTTGAGTTTTCAAAACCCGCTGCTTTCCCCATGAAAAACCTGTACCAGTTTTATTTCAACCATATTCTGCCGGCCATAGGACGCATGGTTTCGAAAGACCCCATGGCTTATACCTACCTTCCTGAGTCGGTGGCCCGGTTTCCTGAAAAAAATGCATTCCTGGAAGTGCTAAAAAAAACGGGATTCAAAAATCCCACACAAAAACGACTCACTTTCGGTATTGCCACCCTTTACGTAGCCGAAAAGTAAAGGTTTGTTATTTTTACCGACCCATACTATAAAAAGAAAATCATCGTTATATCAAGAAGAAAAATCGAGCCATTGAAAAGAAAGGTCCTTCTTACTTTGTTGATTCCGTTGTTTCTGATGTTTAACGGCCCCCTTCAGGCACAGAATGTGGAACTGAACCTGCAAGGATACAATGAGCAACCTTATCATTTCGGGTTTATCCTCGCCATGAACATCATGGATTTTTCGGTCAAACCGGTGGATAATGTAGCCCAATATCAATGGAAAAAAGAGCAGGCACCCGACTTACCCAATGCCGATGATTACCGTGTGCTGGGCGTAACCGCCGCGTCTTCTCCTGGTTTTTCCGTCGGAATTCTGGGAAACCTCCGCCTCATGCGTTTTGTGGATTTACGGTTCATTCCCTCCCTTTCGTTTGGCAGCAGAACCTTGCAATACAACATCCGGGGCACCGGTATGGCAGGAACACCGGCCGGATCGGATACCACTTTTCTGGTAAATAAAAAAGTGAATTCAACTTACCTTACCTTTCCGCTTTTGATAAAATACCGTTCCTGGCGAAAAGACAACTACGGCGCCTACCTTATCGGTGGTGTCAACTACTCCATTGACCTTGCTGCTGCAAAAAAAACCAAGCAGGATACCGGCACCGGTGATATCAAACTGAGAACCCACGACGTGAGCGCCGAGCTGGGCGCCGGATTTGACTTTTACAATGCCTATTTTAAGCTAAGCGTTGAAGCCAAAATGATCTTCGGACTCAAAAACCTCATGGTTAATGACAACACCCTTTATTCCGGAAGCATCAACCAGCTACATTCAAAAATATTCATGTTGAGCTTTACTTTTGAATAAAAATTTATGACAAGTAAAAAAAACAGTCCGCATCACCCGCTTTTTAAGGAGATTATCGAAAAATCTTCCATGAAACAAGAAGTGTTTCAAGCCACGGAAAACGCCTTGGGACTTTTTAAAAAAATTGCCGGGCAAATGACCAAGGAGTACGAACAGACCCTGGAACAAATAAACCCCGCCTTTGATATCCCCATGGAAATGGAAGAACACGGCCCTTTTGAGTTTTCATTAAAATTTGGTGGTGACATTTTGTTTTTCCTTATGCATTCCAACATTTTTGAAATACCGCGTGACCACAATGTGATGCGCAGCACCTATATTAAGGAAGACAAAGAACGCTCCTATTGCGGAATCATCCACATCTACAATTTTTTGAGCGATTCGTTTAAATACAACCGTGTCAATGACCTCGGCTACCTCATAGGCCGGGTGCTCATCAACAAAGAACAACATTACTTTATCGAAGGGAAAAGCGAGCTGGGATTTCTTTATAAAAATTTCAGACACAGTGTGATTACCCCCGAATCGGTCGACAAAATCATCACCGCTTCCATCCGCTATACCCTTGGATTTGACCTTTTGACACCGCCCTATGAAAATGTGAAATTGATCAGTGTAGAGGAGATGAAAAATACACTGGATACCATCGGCTTTAAAACCGGCAAAAGGCTCGGGTTTAAGTTTTATCCCGACCAGGAAGAGGAAGCGTAATTTTTTTTTATTTTTTTCAAAAAAAGGTTTGGCAGAAAAAATATTTTACTATTTTTGCACCTCCAAAATGACCCACGGTCCGTTCGTCTAGCCAGGTCAGGACGCCAGGTTTTCATCCTGGTAACACGGGTTCAAATCCCGTACGGACTACCTCAAAAAGCCGCTTGTAACAAGCGGCTTTTTTTTATTCCTATCAATTTTCCATATAGGCCCGGTTCCCCTTTTTTTCTCTTTCCGGGAAAAAGTTCCCCATTCGGGAAAAGGAAATATCCCGAATGCATACATA
>CAYYRE010000069.1:0-15604 GCA_964473895.1 uncultured Lentimicrobiaceae bacterium
GGGGTAGGTATATAAAAAAGACATTTATTTGCTGATTGATCAGTTTCTTAGCAAATTTATGTTGTAAACTCTAAACAACTTCAGTTTAAAAAAAGCGGGATAGGACTATCCGGCCTATCCCGCTTGCAATGATTGAACAGCAAAGAGTTATTTCTTTTTGTTATTGTGTGATGAAGTCCCTTTGATGTCCTTTTCGATGCGGTTTTTGAAAGCTTCTGTTTTTTTGATGAGGTGTTCGAAAGTTCCTGCGGTGGCACTGCCGTTCTTTACCGAACTTTTGGCGGCACTGATTTCCTTTGCAATTTCCGCATAAGCTTTGTCAAAATGACCGTATCCAAGGGCTTGTGCCAGTTTCAGTTGGTAGTCGGCATTCTTCAACAGGTTGGTAATTTTTTCTTTGGATGCTTTGTTGCCGAATTGCGTTTGGGCTTCATCCATCATCACCTGTGCCCTTAAAATGGGCAGGGGGAGAACCACCTGATTAATAACGAGCGAATTGAGCAGCTGGACAACCGTTTGCTGTGCTTCTTCGGTTTTCTTTTTTTTCAACAAATCCAGGGCATATTTCAAACCATCGGGATAGGTAGCCAGGGGCAGATTCACCGTGGCGATGTCCATTTCACTTTTCAGCGAGTTGAGCAGGTCGGCAGCAATTTGGTAATTGCCTTTGGCCATGGCTTCTTTGGCTTGCTTAACGGTTTTGTTCACTTGCGGAATGGTGGTAATAAGGTCTTGCACTTTCACACTCATGTCCACGGGAACCAGTCCTGCATCCGGATGTTTTTTCAACAGGGTTTTGGTGCTGTCCAGTGCCGATTGCAATGCGGTTTCTGCCTTTTTGACATTTCCCTCGTGCATGTATTTCAGCGCCATATTGGACTGGTCCACTACGGCAATGGCCTCTTTTTCAATGAGGTTTTGCTGTTTCCGGATTTCCGCCATGGTTTTTTGTTGTACCCGGCGGGCCAGTGTGTCTTTCGACATCTTCAGTGTGTCCGGTTTTTCGGTTTTTACTTTGACGCTGTTCTTGTTTTGTGGTGTTTGATTACAGGCTGACAATCCGAGGGTTAAAATTCCCGCCATCAGAAAAGTGGCCAATAAAGATTTCCATGTTTTCATTTTTCCTCCTTTTTTTAATGTGAAACATGCGGATAGCTTTTCAAAAAACATACCCTGAAGGAGGTGTTTAGAAAATTTAACACATTGGATTAAAGATTTTTAACGTATATAAGAACCTCCATTATTTAGAAAATTTGTTCGGCGATTTTACGGATATTATCCGATTTACCCATGGTATAAAAATGTAAAACGGGCACGCCGAAATCCAGCAATTCTTTGGCTTGTTGTACGGCCCATTCGATGCCTACCTGACGAATGTCCTGCGAGGTTTTGCATTTGAGCATTTCTTTCACGAGGGCTTCGGGCAGATCTACGTGAAAGGTTTGGGGCAGTGAAATCATTTGCGATTTGGAAGTAATGGGTTTCAATCCGGGAATAATGGGAACTTCGATGCCTTTGGCCCGGCAGTTTTTAACAAAATCAAAATATTTCCGGTTATCGAAAAACATTTGTGTGACGATGTATTCGGCGCCGGCTTCTATTTTCTTTTTCAGGAAGTGTAAATCGCTTTCAAGATTAGGCGATTCGTTGTGTTTTTCGGGATAGCCTGCCACGCCGATACAAAAATCGGTGGAACGGTTGTTTTTAATATCTTTTTCGAGATAATGGCCCTGGTTGAGATCGGCAATCTGTTTCACCAGGTCGATGGCGTGCACGTTTCCTTCGGGTTCGGGAACAAAGTTTTTCATGCCCAAAGGCGGGTCGCCCCGGACCACCAACAGGTTTTTAATACCAAGGAAATTGAGGTCGATGAGCGCATTTTCCGTTTCTTCGCGGGTAAATCCCCCGCAAATGATGTGCGGTACTACGGGAATACCGTAGCGGTATTTGATGGCAGCCGATATGCCTACGGTTCCCGGCCGCTTGCGGACGGTCCGTTTTTTCATCAGCCCGTTCCCCAGCGTGTCATACACCACTTCCTGCTGGTGGTAGGTGATGTTGATAAATGCCGGGTTGAATTCGATGAGGGGATCGATGGCTTTTTGAATGGCGCTGAAATCCTCTCCTTTTAAGGGGGGCAGCAGCTCAAACGAAAAAAGGGCTTTGTCAGATTGGGCGATATATTCGGTGACTTTCGGTTCGTTCATAAGACCAATGGGTTTAATCGTTTTCCACAAGATTCATGTTTAACAATATTTTTACTTTTTCTACGGATAGGTTTTTCCGCCGGGCATAATCTTCTACCTGGTCGGGTAAAATACGTCCCACATTAAAATATTTTGCTTCCGGATGGGCAAAATAGTAGCCACTCACCGAAGAGGCCGGGTACATGGCAAAATTTTCCGTCAGGCGGATTCCGGTTTTTTGTTCTACTTGTAACAAGTCAAAGAGGGTCCTTTTTTCGGAGTGTTCCGGGCAGGCCGGATAGCCCGGTGCCGGGCGTATGCCGCGGTATTTTTCGCGTAAAATTTCTTTTGCCGGCATATTTTCATCCGGTGCATAGCCCCAAAATTCTTTTCGTACACGCAGGTGCATTTGCTCGGCAAAGGCTTCTGCCAGCCGGTCGGACATTACTTTCAGCATGATGGCCTGGTAGTCATCGTTTGCTTTCTCAAAAGCTTGGATATGTTTTTCGATACCCAGACCTGCGGTTACGGCAAAAAAGCCGAGGTAATCGGTCAAACCGGTTTCGGTGGGGGCGATAAAATCGGAAAGGCACAGGTTGGGAACACCTTCCGCTTTTTTTTCCTGGTTGCGCAAAAAATGGAAATCGGCCAGCTTTCGGCTTTGGTCCGGCGAAAAAACTTCCACGCTGTCGCCCACGGCCCGGGCGGGATAAATACCAATGACCCCCTCGGCCCTGAGCCATTTTTCATTTAGGATACGCTCCAGCATTTTTTGGGCATCATCATAAATCTTCCGGGCTTCCTCTCCCTTCACCGGATCGTTAAAAATATCAGGATACTTTCCTGTAATTTTCCAGGTATGGAAGAAAAACGTCCAGTCGATGTAGGGAATCAATTTTTCCAGCGGATAATCCTTAAAATATTGTGTTCCGAGAAAATGGGGTTTGTCGATGGATTGTGGTGTCCACTCCGTTTTAAATTTGTTTTTTCGTGCTGCTTCGAGCGAGACATATACTTTTTTCTTTTGTCTGCCAAAGTGGTCGTTACGCATTTTTTCATAAGAAGAGCGTACTTCACTGACATATTTTTCCTGTTCGGCCGGAGAGAACAGCTTGGAAAGCACGCCGGTTACTTTTGAGGCATCCCGTACATGTATCACCGGTTGGTTGTATTCGGGGGCGATTTTTACGGCGGTATGGATGGCCGAAGTGGTGGCCCCTCCAATAAGCAGCGGGGTGTTCAGTCCCCGGCGTTTCATTTCGCGGGCTACCTGAACCATTTCTTCCAGCGACGGTGTAATCAGCCCACTCAGCCCCACCACATCCGCTTTCTCGTTTTGGGCTATTTCCAAAATCTTTTCGGTAGGGACCATCACGCCGAGGTCGATGACTTCGTAATTGTTACACGACAAAACAACACCCACAATATTTTTCCCAATATCGTGGACATCGCCTTTTACTGTGGCCAGCACAACTTTGCCGGCATTGGCGGCATCGCCTTCTTCTTTTTCCGCTTCAATGTACGGGAGCAGATACGAAACGGCCTGTTTCATAACCCGGGCGCTTTTGACCACCTGGGGCAAAAACATTTTTCCTTCCCCGAAAAGATCGCCTACGCGGTTCATCCCGGCCATGAGCGGCTGTTCGATTACATTCAATGCACGCGGGTATTTTTTGCGGGCTTCCTCCACATCCTGTTCAATGTAATCGGTAATTCCTTTTACCAGAGCATGTTCCAGCCGTTTTTCCACCGGTTCTTTTCGCCAGGCGTTGTCTTTAACGGCTTTTTTGGGTCCTGTATCTTTTACTTTTTCGGCGTAAGCCAGCAGTCTTTCGGTGGCATCTTTGCGCCGGTTGAGTACAACATCTTCCGCCAGTGTCCGTAGTTCCGGCTCTATTTCATCGTATATCTGTAACATGCCCGGATTGACAATGCCCATGTCCATTCCGGCCTGAATGGCATGATACAAAAAGACGGAGTTGATGGCTTCGCGTACGGTGTTGTTTCCCCGGAAGGCAAACGAAAGGTTACTCACCCCGCCGCTGACCTTTGCGTAGGGCAGGTTTTCTTTGATCCAGCGTGTGGCGCGGATATAATCTACCGCATAGTTGTTGTGTTCTTCCATGCCGGTGCCAATGGCGAGGATGTTGGGGTCGAAAATGATGTCTTCGGGCGGGAAATTCACCTTTTGTGTCAGCAGGTTATAAGCCCGGCGGCAAACGGCAATACGTTCTTCGTACGTTACGGCTTGTCCCTTTTCATCAAAAGCCATGACCACCACCGCAGCGCCAAAATCACGGATGATCCGTGCATGTTCCAAAAACTCTTTTTCTCCGTTTTTCAGGCTGATGGAATTGACAATTCCTTTTCCCTGAAGACATTTTAAACCGGCTTCCAGTACTTCCCATTTGGAAGAGTCAATCATCACCGGAAGGCGGGAAATTTCGGGATCCGAAGCCATCATGTTCAGGAATTTGACCATTTCGGTTTTGGCATCCAGCATACCATCGTCCATGCTGACATCCAAAATCTGGGCGCCGTTTTCCACCTGATCGCGGGCCACCGAAAGGGCTTCTTCGTATTTTCCTTCGCGGATCAGCCGGGCAAAACGGCGTGAGCCGCTCACATTGGTGCGTTCGCCGATATTGACAAAGTTCTTGTTTTTGTCGATGACCACCGGTTCGAGGCCACTCAATTCCGTTACATGCTTGGGGGCAGGAATATCACGTTTGGGGGCTTTCTCAGCCAGCTTGACCATTTCGCGGATGTGCTCGGGCGTGGTGCCGCAACAGCCCCCCACGATGTTGGCATACCGGTTATCCAGAAAATCTTTGATATGACCGGCCATTTTGTGCGGGCTCTCATCGTATTCACCAAACTGGTTGGGCAATCCGGCATTGGGATAAACACTTACCGGAAACGGGGCGATATGCGACAATTCGGCGAGATATGGCCTGATTTGTTCGGCGCCCATGGAACAGTTTAGCCCTACGCTGAGCAGTTCGATGTGTTTTATGGAAGTAAAAAAAGCTTCCAGCGTTTGGCCCGACAAAGTACGGCCGCTGGCATCGGTAATGGTTCCCGAAACCATAACCGGAATTTTACGGCCTTTTTCTTCCATGATTTTTTCGATGGCAAAAAGGGCTGCTTTGGCGTTCAATGTGTCGAAAATGGTTTCCACCAACAACACATCCGCACCCCCTTCCAGCAAGGCGGAAGCTTGTGCGTAATAGTCTTCCATCAGGTCATCGAAACTTACATCGCGATAACCCGGATCGTTTACTTTGGGCGACATGGAGGCGGTTTTGTTGGTCGGTCCCATAGCGCCGGCTACAAAACGGGGTTTTTCCGGTGTTTTTGCAGTAAATTGATCGGCTGCCGCACGTGCCAGTTGTGCCGCTTTCAAATTCATCTCATACACATATTCTTCAAGTCCGTAATCGCTTTGCGAAATGCGGGTCCCGTTAAAAGTATTGGTTTCGATGATATCGGCACCGGCTTCAAGGTATTGCTCGTGAATTTCCCTTATGATTTGCGGCTGGGTAATGTTCAGCAAATCATTGTCCCCTTTGAGTAATTGGGTTACATTTTTAAATTTTTCGCCACGGTAATCTTTCTCTTCGAGATGATATCGCTGAATCATGGTCCCCATGGCGCCATCAAGAACGAGGACTCTTTTTTTCAGTTCTTCACGTATATCCGGTTTTTTGTTGGTCATGTTGTTGAAGTTTTTGCCTATTTACATCCGTACGGCGGTCAACCGGGATGTATTTTATCCACAAGTATTACACGTCTGTTAAAGCAGGCTGTTATGTCTTTTCATTGCACTTCTTTTAATTTATCATTTCCACACCCTGAGGTGCGGTTAGGTATTGGCACCTTTTCTGCCGGTGGCAGAAGGTTGCCAGGGCTTCGCAGAGCCTAATCTCTCCACCCTTCTTTATAAATCAAAATGCCTCGCGTTGCAGGAGGGATTTGAAATATGCCGCAAAGATAGGTAAAAAACAAAACGATGGGTTAAAGTAGGTTGTGTTCCTTGAGAAGACAGGTGGCTGAATTTAAGAAATTGTTTTTCAGGGCCATGAATGAATTCATGGGTGAAAGTTGAGTCGTCCGCCCGGGCGGACTTGTGTGAATCACATTGTACTCTCATCTCTTCCGTCATTGTGCCGTAGGCATTGCAATGGAATAATCCGGAAGTAAGAAGAAAGAGGAATTTTATCCGGGGTGCTGCTTTTGAAATGTTTAGGTGTTTTGCTTCTTGAAAGGCTATGAATGAATTCATGGGTGAAGGTTGAGTCATCCGACAAGGCGGACTTGTATGAATAGTGGAGCGGTTTCTTTGTATGCCTGCCTCCCGGAAAAAGGCCGAAATTTCATATCTTTGTCCGGATACCAAAATGCTTTTGTTTAAGATTTAATACCCTTTCCATGAAAAGACCTGCTGTTTTGTTTTTGTTCCTTTTTTCTTTTTTTCTGTCGTCGGGATTGTTTGCACAGCCGTTGCACCATCGCTTGGATGTTTCTCTTGAACCGGCTGCCGGCAGTATTCGGGTAACTGATACCATCACTTTTCCCGTGTCGTTTTCCCGAAATCATGATTCGCTGGTTTTTTACCTTTATCCTGCCTTACATCCCACGGTGATTTCCGGAATGTACCGCATGGTCAGAACCGCTAAACAGGATAAGATGCCCGATGCCATGCGGTATGCCTTACTGAAAAAGGGATCCGGTAACGGAAATGTTGTAATTGCTTATGCCGGAATAATCCGTGATACCCTCTCTTCGGGTGCGGCGGAATATGCCCGCGGTTTTAGTGAAACCAAGGGGATAATTTCAAAAAAAGGGATTTATCTTGCCGGTTCCACTTTTTGGATACCCGCTTTTGACGTGCCGCTTTTTACCTATTCGCTTACGACCCGTCTTCCGGCAAAATGGCTGGTGGTTTCGCAAGGTATTCGCACGCTGAATGATACTTCCGGCGGTATACGGACTATTCGCTACGATTGCCGTTTTCCGCAAGACCAGGTTTATTTGACCGCCAACCGGTGGACGGAATACGATACCCTGGCGGGAGCGGTAAAAGTACAGGCCTTTTTACGAACGCCCGACAAAAAACTGGCTTTGCGGTATCTGAACATGACCGGTACTTACCTGAACATGTATGTCCGGTTGTTGGGCCCGTATCCCTATTCCAAATTCGCTTTGGTTGAAAATTTCTGGGAAACGGGTTACGGAATGCCTTCGTTTACCCTTTTGGGTTCCCGAATTATCCGGTTTCCGTTTATCCTCTACTCTTCTTATCCGCATGAATTGTTGCACAACTGGTGGGGCAACTCGGTATATGTGGCCATGGAAAAAGGAAATTGGTGCGAAGGGTTAACGGCATACATGGCGGACCATATGTTGAAAGAACAACGCGGACAGGGTGCCGAATACAGGAGGAATACCCTGCAAAAATTCACCGATTTTGTTCATCCGGATAACGATTTTCCCGTGGTGGATTTTCGCGAACGTCATAATGCCGCCGAAGAAGCCATAGGTTACGGCAAATCGCTCATGTTTCAACACATGTTGCGTCAAATGGTAGGTGATTCTTTGTATATCGGGGCTTACCGGCAGTTTTATAAAGATTTCCGTTTTAAGATAGCCTCCTTCGATGACATTCGGAATACTTTTGAAAAGGTGACCGGACGTGATCTGAAACCTTTTTTCAAGGAATGGCTTACGCGGAAAGGGGCCCCGCAAATTACTTTGTCGGACGTAAAAGTGATCCCCCGAAAAGACAACTATTTGCTTTCTTTCCGGCTTTCGCAAGTACAAAAAGAAGCGGTTTTCCCGGTAACGGTGCCTGTGGCCGTCTATTTTAACGATACGGTGATGATACGGAAAGTGTATATGCGTAACCGCGAAATGTATCCTTTGTTTACGTTCGGGCAACAACCGCTACGCATCGAAGTGGACCCGCAGTTTGATGTTTTCCGGCGACTCGACAGGGGAGAGGCTCCACCATCGCTTACGCAACTTTTCGGAAATGTTTACGGTACCATTGTTCTCCCTTCTTCCGACCCGTTGTTGCCCGAATACCGGCAACTGGCCGAAACCTGGAAAAAGACACAGGAAGTGCAAAAGAAAAAACTGAAAATCGTTTGGGACAATGCATTGCAAACCCTTCCGGCCAAAGGGGCTGTCTGGGTTTTGGGATTTGACAACCGTTTTGCCGGCCTTTTCCGGGTGGAAGAACAGTATGCCCGGTTTTTGACACCGCAAACGGTGCAAAAGATGCAGCACCTGCGGCAGACGGGAGCTTTGGTTTTTGCTGTTCCGCGTCCGGGAAAAAACGGGCAGACCATTGGCTTTGTGGGTGCCCGCGTGAAAGCTTCGGTGGCCGGACTGGCACGATTGTTACCTCATTATGGCAAATATTCGTGGCTCGGTTTTACCGGCAGCCGTCCCAATAACGTGTTGAAAGGAACTTTCCCCCCTTTGCATTCACCGTTGCAACAAGATATCCCGGTAAACGGCAAAATCATCCGGTCACAGGCCCGTTTGCAGCCTGAACGGCCGCTGATCCGGATGAGGCCTTAAAAAACAGGATGTTTTGAAGGGGCATAGAGGATGCCTAACCGAAAAATGTGTGAAAAGCAGAAAAACAGAATTCTTTTTTATAGGATTTAAATAACTGTATTACAATATCTTTCTGTTGTTTGCCCCAAAAGTTTAAAAAAAACACTTGACAAAAAATTATTTTGTTGTATCTTTGCAAGCGAATACTTACTTATATAACCGAAAAAGAAAAAAGGAAAAGAATTTTTTTTACCAAGAATAGTAAGTAAGTATTCGCTTGAAAAAAGAAAGAGTCATGAAAACGATGAAAAGAGCTTCCGGAACCATACGTAAAAGGCAAATCAAAGCGGCGGCATTGGATATCCTTTCCGCAGAAGGCGTGAAAAACCTTTCTACAAAAAACCTCGCTTCTCACGTTCATCTAAGCGAAGGAACCATTTTCCGCCATTTCCATTCCAAAAACGAGATTCTCTTTTCTATTCTGGAAGATGTGGAAAACATACTGGTGACAAAATTGAGAAAAATTGCCTCGGAAGCTTCCCCTGCCCCTGAGCGGTTGCATAAATTTATCTGTTTTCATTTAAAATATTTGTTTGAAAACCACGGCGTAACCATTTTGCTTTTTAGCGAGGCTGCCTGCCAAAATAATTCCGAATTAAAAACCCAATTGAACCGTATTTTTTTGCTTATCAGGCAATCGTTTGAGGAAATTATTAAGGAAGGTCAGAAAGCCGGTTGGTGGAACGGTTCGCTTTCCTCGCACCATGTCTCCTCGTTGTACATGGGGATTCCGGTTTCCATGAACATCGAAATGTACCTTTCGGGAAACACTTTCGGATATGAAACCTTTTGCGAAGGCATTTCCCACTTGGTACTGCTTTTGCTGACGTCATCCGATAAAAAGATGGCGTTTTTTGAAAAAAACGAAATTCGATAAAAACCATAAAATTTCAAATCATGAAAAACATCAAGCAAACCTTATTTAAAGAAGCCGTCAACCAGGTAATCAGCAATAAAACCCTGCGCGGGGTGGCGGTAAAGCAGCTGGACAAATACCTGTACAACAATCTAATGAGTATGGGGCGCCAACAGCTGAAACAGGAAAAACTGGACCAGTACGCTTTTATGACCTCCATTGTGCACCAGGTAAAAAATAATCTGGACAAAGGATATGTCAATCCGTCGGTTATGAAACGCATGGCCAAGGTCTTTGTGGGTGACAATTATTCACCCGACCGTCATAAAAAGTTAAATCCTGTTAAAGAAGCCTACAAAGAAAAATACGGCGATTATCCGCCGCAATTTATTACCCTTTCGCCCGGAAAAGGATGTAACCTCCATTGTGTGGGATGCTACGCTTCTTCGGATGCGGCTGTGGCCGAAAAACTGGATTTTGAAACCACCCGCCGCATTGTACGCGAAGCACACGACATTTTCAGCAGCCGGTTTATGGTCATCAGTGGCGGCGAACCTTTTATGTACCGTGCCGATGGCAAAACCATAGTGGATATTTTTGAAGAGTTCAACGACATGTTCTTTTTGGTTTACACCAACGGTACCCTGATTACCGAAGGGCTGGCCAATAAACTGGCAGAACTCGGCAATGTTACACCGGCCATTTCGGTGGAAGGATGGGAAGAACAAACCGATGAACGCCGGGGCAAAGGCGTTTACCACCGCATTATGAAAGCCATGGCCAATTTGCGCAAGGCAGGAGTCCCTTTCGGTATCTCGGTCACCGCCACCAGCCACAACGTGGATATCCTGCTGCAGGATGACTTTTACGAACATTTCTTCAATGAACTCGGGGTAACGTACATGTGGCAGTTCCAGCTGATGCCCATTGGCCGGGGCAAAGATGTTACCGACCTGATGATTACACCGGAACAACGGGTCAAACTGTATAAACAATGGACCCATTTGCTGCAAGACAAACGGTTCCCCATAGCCGACTTTTGGAACTCCGCTTCGCTTTCCAGCGGATGTATCGCTTACGGCAGATGGAACGGTTATTTCTACATTGACTGGAACGGAAACATAATGCCCTGTGTGTTTGTGCCCTACTATGTGGACAATGTAAAAGACCTGTTTGCCCAAGGCAAAACACTGGCCGACGGTTTACAGTCAAAATTGTTTAAAAACGGAAGAAAATGGCAAAAAGACTACGGTTTCGAAAATCCCGACCATAGGGGCAATGTGCTGATGCCGTGTTCTATCCGCGACCATTACAAGAACTTTAAAGAAAATATCCTGACCCCTGATGTAAAAGGGGAAGACGAGGAAGCCGAAGCCGTTTTGCACGATCCGGAATACCAAAAAATGCTGGAAGCTTTTGATGATGAACTGCAACGGCTGACCGATGATATTTTTCAGGAGCGTTATCTTGAAAAAGAACCGGTAACCGATGAAGCGTAAGGATTTTCATACGGTCGTGGTCAATCACCCGAAGCGTGTCAGGGAATTTCTTGATTTCCCTGCCACGCTTTACCGGGAAAACAAATATTGGATCCGGCCTTTGGATGACGAAATCGAAAAAGTGTTCCATCCGGAAACCAACCGCCTTTTCCGAAAAGGAGATGCCGTCAGGTGGCTTCTTAAAGACGAAAAGGGTGAGACCGTTGGCCGGATGGCTGCCTTTTACGATGAAAAAACGGCCCGGAAAAATAAACAACCTACCGGTGGTATCGGCTTTTTCGATTGTATCAACAACCAAAAGGCCGCCAATACCCTTTTTGATGCAGGCAAAAATTGGTTGCAGCGCCACGGCATGGAAGCTATGGATGGCCCGGTGAATTTCGGGAACCGTGACAATTTCTGGGGTTGCCTGACCGAGGGTTTCGACCATGAACCGGTCTTTACCATGCCGTATAATTATCCTTACTATCAGCAACTTTTTGAAAATTACGGTTTCAAAAATTATTTTAACCAATACACCTATCATATTGATGTGCAAGGGGGTGCGCAAGACCCGATCATTGAAGAAAAAGCCGAACGCATTGAGCGCAACCCGGCCTACCATTTCGAGATATTGAACCGTAAAATAGTCGAGCGCATCCCTTCCGATTTTATGACCATTTACAATAAAGCCTGGGCACGCTTTCCGGGAGTAGCCCGCATACGGAAAGAGCAGGCGAGGGCTTTGTTCAGGGAACTCAAACCCATTATGGACCGGCATGCCGTTATTTTCGGGTATTACCATGATGAACCCATCGCTTTTTATATCATGGTCCCCGACCTAAACCAGTTTATCCGGCCCTTTAACGGGAAATTGAACCTGTGGAACAAGTTGCGCCTGATGTACAATTTAAAAGTGGCCAAAAAAGGAACCCGGCTCATCGGGCTTATTTTCGGCGTGGTGCCCGAACATCAGGCCAAAGGGGTCGAATCAGCTATTGTTGCCCGGTTTGAAGAGGAGATTTTTAGCGGACGGGTACGTTATACCGATTTGGAAATGAATTGGATAGGCGACTTTAATCCCGGCATGATAAAACTGGTGGAACAGATTGGGGGAACGGTTTATAAAACGCACGTTACGTACCGTTATCTTTTCGACCCGCAACAACCCTTTGAAAGGGCGCAAAAAACTTCATAGCACAACCGCATTCCCTTTGAAGGGATGCCCCATGAACCAAAAGCATTATGGAATTGATTATGTACCATTTGGTCGAGGTAAAAACCAAAAAGCAGGAAAAGGCTTTTCTCGAGGTTCCTTCTTTGCTGTACAGCCGCGAAGAAGATGAAAACTGGGTGAGCCCGATGATTTCCGATACAAAGGCCTTTTTCGACAGCAGGAAAAACCTGTTGCTGCGCGAAGGTTCCTTTTGCCGGTGGCTGCTTTATGATGTGAACAAACACCTCATTGGTCGTATCGCTGCTTTTTATTTCGATCAGAACATCAGTGAGGGGCACCGGGTGGGCTATTTCGGATTTTTTGAATGTGCCGATGACAAGGAAGGGGCCAGACATCTTTTCCAGGCGGTTGTTGATTGGCTTTCACAAAAGGGAATCAAGGCCATGGAAGGGCCGTTTTCGTTGGGAGGCCCCGGCTTTTTTACCGGAAGTATGGTGCGCGGTTTTTATGAGCCCGTTTACGGGGTACCGTATAATTTTGCTTTTTACAACGATCTTTTCCTTGAAAACGGGTTTGAAACCGCTTCTACCATCGGTACCTGCCGGATTGCTTTCCACGATAACGACTTGCGTTGGGAATTCATAGGAAAAAAAGCTTTGCCGTTCTACGGCGATTTGCAATACCGGATGGAATCGTTTGACCGAAGAAAATGCGAAGAATTTTCAAAGGATTTTACGGAGGTCTTTAATAAAGTTTGGGCCGGTTTCCCCGGGATGGCTCCCATGACGCTCAAAAGGGCTGTGAACCGTTGCCGTATGGTCCGGCCTTTTCTTTTACCGGATACCATTTTGTTTGTATATTATGAAAATCAACCGGTGGCTTTTCTCATCACCTTGCCCGATATCCATCAAATCATTAAAAAATTTAAAGGGAAATATCATTTTTTTGACAAAATTTACCTATGGTTTATGGTGAGGGTATTGAAAAAAACCACTTCCCTCAGCGGACTTATCTACGGGATTGCACCTGAACACCGGGGGAAACATCTTGAAGACGCTTTGTTGTATTCGCTTTACGAAGTGGTGAAGCAGCGAAGGTTGAAAATGAAGGATCTTAAAATGAGCCGGATAGGTGATTTTGCTCCGGAAATGAAAAAAGCGGTACAACAATTGGGTGCCGAAAGGTATCACCAGTATGTGCTTTATCATTTGGCATTTGACCGGTTTAACAAAGTCCGAAAGGATAAAGAGAAACCGGGAGTTGTGTAAACCTCTTGCTGGGAAGAGGTTTTTAGTGAAGAGGATGTTGTTTTGAGAATAAAGTTGGAAATGAACGACTTTAAAAAAACAAAAAAATGAAAGTATTGCTTATTAGTCCGCAAGGGTCGAACCTGTACGCTAAAATGAAGGTGGGGTTACCCCCGTTGGGTTTGGCTTATCTTGCGGCCGTCATACGTGAAGCAGGGCACAACGTAAAAATAATCGACCGTGCCATTGAACAGCGTCCTTTGGCCATCGAAGATTTTTTATCTTGGGATGTGGTGGGTATTTCGGCGGACACGCCGCGTTATCCCGAAGCAGTGGACATTGCAAAAATTGCCAAACAGGCCGGAAAAACGGTCATCATGGGCGGTTATCATGTGACGTTTCTCGACAGGGAAGCGCTCGAAACAGGGGTGGTTGATATTGTGGTCAGGGGTGAAGCCGAAGAAATCATTGTGAAGCTGCTGCGAACTTTGGAAAACGGCGATGATTTGTACCGGGTAAAAGGCATTTCGTTTGTCGATGATGAAAAGCTGGTGCGTACGGCACCGGCCCCTCCGCCGCATCATTTGGACGACATGCCTTTTCCGGCCCGTGACCTGTTGCCCATGAAGCGATACAGCAGCGAAATGGCCGGGCTGCCCATTACCAACCTTATCACCAGCCGCGGCTGCCCGTTTAACTGTTATTTTTGCTCTTCTTCACGTTTCGGCGGACTCAAATGGCGTTACCGCTCGGCCCAATCCATTGTGGACGAAATGGAGGTTCTCTACCACGATTACGGTTACCGTGCCTTTGCTTTTATGGACGACAATTTTACGCTCAGCAAGCGGCGGGTTATGGCGTTTGCCGATGAATTGGAAAAAAGAAACATGACCGACATTATTTGGTGGTGTTTTTCAAGGGTGGATATCCTCATCCGCAACGAAGACATGGTGAAACGTATGGCCGAAGCCGGCGCTTTTCAGATTTTTCTCGGATTGGAAAGCCACAGCGAAGACATGCTGGATGATTACGGGAAAAACATTGGTAACCGCGAGCAGGAACAAGCCATTGAATTGTTGCGCAAATACGGCATAAGCATTCACGGCAGTTTTATTGTGGGCGATATCCACGAAACAAAACAACAGGCCATGCAAACGGCCCGCTGGGTACAGAAAATGAACCCGCGGGTGGCCCAATTTTCCATTCTGACACCCTATCCCGGTACGGCGCTTTACCACGATGTGGAACGCGAAGGCCGTTTTCTGCATAAAAAATGGGAACTCTATGATGCTTTGCATGTGACGGTGAAAACCGATGGTATGACACCCGAAGAGGTGCAAAAAATGTTGATCAGAGATTACCGCATGGCCTATCTGAACAAAGAACGTATGCTGCACCCGCGCCATTTGCCTGCACAAGTACAAATGAAGTTAAAAAAGCTGAATGCCCGGCAAGGTAGTTTAAAAAGCATCCTGAAACCGGTGAGCGTTTTCGGTACTTTTTGGATGGAGATGCAACGCACCAAACCCAAAAAACTGGTGGCCGAAAAAGAAACACCGCCAAAACCTCGGAAACTGCAGCTGGCCGAGCAGTCGTACGATGGGTTCGACCTCACACTAAGAGAAAAGGAAACGCGCCTTGTCAACGGGATGTATGTGGAGCATGTACCGGATATTTCTGCAAAAACCACGTCAAAATAAGGGGTGTCAAAAGGCCCGGCCACTCGTTTATTGGCAGATTAAAAACGGAAAGAATTTTTTTGTATTTTTGCAAGCGATTACTCGCTTGTTAATAATGAACAATGTAGGGGAACAATGGATGTTTTAATTTTCGGTATTTCAATGGTGGCGGCTTTTATATTTGCACTCGGTGGTGTTGGGGCGGCCATTATTTTGATTCCCATTATGGTTTTTTTCGGTATTCCGGTAACTACCGCCAAACCGGTAGGACTGTTTTACAATACGGTGAGTTTAGCAGGAGCCAGTATTTCCAACATAAAAAACAAATTGCTCGATATTAAAACGGGGATTCCC
>CAYYRE010000070.1:0-15337 GCA_964473895.1 uncultured Lentimicrobiaceae bacterium
CCGGCGTTCTTTGTTTAATGGGTCAGTTCATTTCCGTTTTTATCAAAGAAATGGTATTCCAACAGGTGATAATTTTTCATTTCTTTCACTTTCACCCATTGTTTGTATTCGAGGAACCATTGCAACCGTTTGGAAAGGATGCCGTGCAGCAAATAGGTGTAAATGAAGGGATGCACCCCCAGTGTCAACCCTTTTTCATTTTGGTCAAGCAACAGGTATTCCAAATTGTTTTCAATGTCATCAATCACACTGATGCTCGATTTGATTTGACCGGTACCATTACAAACCGGACATTTTTCCATAACGGAAACCGACATTTCCGGACGTACACGCTGCCGGGTAATCTGTACCAAACCGAACTTGGAAGGCGGTAAAATGGTGTGTTTGGCCCGGTCTTTGGCCATTTCGGCTTTCAGGTGTTCAAAAAGCCTCCGCCGGTTTTTGGCTTCATGCATGTCGATAAAATCGACAACGATGATACCGCCCATATCACGCAAGCGCAATTGCCGGGCAATTTCGGTGGCGGCTTCCAAATTGGTGGCCAGCGCATTTTCTTCCTGGGAATTATTTTTGTTTACCCGGTGTCCGCTGTTCACATCGATGACGTGCAATGCTTCGGTATGTTCGATAATGAGATAAACGCCGCTTTTGATGGTCACATTTTTACCAAAAGAATTTCTTATTTGTTTATCGATATGAAAGTGCTCGAAAATAGGTTCGCGTCCCTTATAAAGCTTTACAATATCTTTTTTGTCGGGTGCAATTTGCCCGATATACGTTTTAATCTCATCATACAATACGGGGTCGTTGATATAAATGTTGTTGAACGATTCATTCAGGAGGTCCCTTAAAATGGTAGAGGTACGACCCAGTTCTTTCAGAACTTTTTGCGGTGCTTTGAGGTTGGGTAATGTGGCGGATATTTTTTCCCATTTTTCCACCAGATTGCGCAGGTCGGCATCCAGTTCGGCTACCTTTTTGTTTTCGGCTACGGTACGGATAATCACACCGTAATTTTCGGGTTTGATACTTTGTATCAAACGTTTCAGCCTGCCACGTTCTTCTTTGCTTCTGATTTTTTGTGAAATGGAAATTTTATTTGAAAAGGGCATCAAAACCAAATATCTTCCTGCGAAGGAGATTTCGGTGGAAACCCGCGGGCCTTTGGTGGAAATGGGTTCTTTGGCTATCTGAACCAATATTTCCTGTCCCGGGCTAAGCACTTTGGTGATTTTACCGCTCTTTTCAATATCCGGTTCCGGTTTGAATTTACCATAAGAAATTTTATCTCCTTTTCCTTGTTGCAAAAGGCGGGTATAGTTGTTCATGGTACGAATCTGCGGCCCCAGGTCGAGGTAATGCAGAAAAGCATCTTTTTCGTAACCCACATTTACAAAGGCGGCATTGAGACCGGGCATAATTTTTCGCACCTTTCCCAAAAACACATCGCCTACAGCAAAGTTGTTGTTGTTTTGTTCCTTATGTAATTCAACCAGATGTTTATCCTCAAGTAGCGCAATATTAACCTCTGTAACATTTGAATCGATAATTAATTCTTTGTTCACGTTATAATATTGATTTACTTATGATTAAAATAGGTACATCCGGCTTCATCCGGTAAGCTTTTATAAAAATAAACAGCCGGTGTACGGTGTGGATAAAAAAGAAATAGCCGGCCCTATGCCCTGCACAAAGCCGGCTATCTCACAGATAGAAATGTGATTATTTCTTCTTATGCCTGTTCTTCCTCAAACGCTTTTTGCGTTTGTGTGTTGCCATCTTATGTCTCTTCCTCTTTTTTCCGTTTGGCATTGTCTTAAATTTTTAATTGTTTTTATATAACGTTTTCTTTCACTGCATTTACAAACGATTTGGCAGGTTTGAAAGCAGGAATCTTGTGGGCGGGAATCACAATGGTAGTGTTTTTCGAAATGTTCCGGCCGGTTTTTTCCGCCCTTTCCTTAATGATAAAGCTACCAAAGCCCCTCAGGTAAACATTTTCACCATTGATCATGGTCTCTTTCAGACTTTCCATGAAAGATTCAACAACAGCCTGTACGGCTACTTTCTCAACTCCTGTTTTGTTAGCAATTTCTGCTACGATTTCTGCTTTTGTCATTTCTTTATGTTTTTAAAATGTTTAAAATTAGTTTACTAATTTGGGCGACAAAAATAAGAAGAATTTGTATCCATTGTATTAAAAAATTAAAAAAAGTTTATCTAATGACTTCTTTTTTAACACATTTCAGGCTATGAAACAGCATTTCGGGCAAAAATTATTGGATTGGTACGATTTGAACAAACGGGATTTGCCCTGGCGTGATGTACGCGACCCGTATAGGATATGGCTTTCTGAAATCATTTTGCAGCAAACCCGCGTGGAACAAGGCAAAGCATATTACCAACGGTTTTTGGAAACATTTCCGGATGTAATGGCCCTGGCCCAGGCCCCTGCCCGGAAAGTTTTTAAACTCTGGCAGGGTTTGGGCTACTACAACCGTGCGGCTAATTTGATGAAAACAGCCGGTATCATTGCCAAACAATATGGAGGAAAGTTTCCGGAAACATTTGATTTGCTGAAAAAACTTCCCGGTATCGGCGATTATACGGCGGCAGCCATAGCTTCTTTTGCCTTTGACCAGCCCTGTCCGGTAACCGATGGC
Organism: uncultured Lentimicrobiaceae bacterium; assembly: GCA_964473895.1. Taxonomy (GTDB): domain Bacteria; phylum Bacteroidota; class Bacteroidia; order Bacteroidales; family F082; genus Sulfidibacterium. The sequence goes on from CAYYRE010000070.1 coordinate 2,664, forward strand.
AACGTTTATCGGGTGTTGTCCAGGATTTTCGGTATTGAAACCCCGGTTCATTCGGCTGCCGGCAAAAAAGAATTTACCGCTTTGGCCCGGAAACTCATGGCAAACCATCCTCCGGCACAATTCAACCAGGCGTTGATGGAGTTCGGCGCCTTAAACTGTACACCACAAAGCCCCGGTTGTTCCACTTGTATTTTCAACACACAATGTTATGCGGCACGTTCCGGAAAACAAAAACATTTTCCGGTCAAAAAGCCGAAAGCCCCCATGGGAAAAAGGTTTTTTTACTTCTTTGTTATGCAACTTGAACAAAACGGTGAAAGTTACTTCTATTTACGAAAAAGAACCGGACAGGACATTTGGCGCAATTTATACGATTTTCCGGCATTGGAAACCGGAAAATCATTGGCCGACCCGCTGGAAAGTCTTTCCAATGCCGGAACAAATCTTTTTCCCGAAACCTTTCCATACACCCCCGGAATACCTTCTGCCGTGTACCGCCAACAGCTCACACATTTAAAGGTTTCCGCCGTTTTTATCCCTGTTTTTTTAAAGATTCCGCTTCCGGATGAAACGAAAAAAAACGTATCTTTGGTTCACATAAATCAATTGTCACACTATCCTGTTCCGAGGCTCATTGCCCGCTATTTACAGGATCAAAACATCGTTAAATAATTCATTATTATGGCCGGATTAAACAAAGTAATACTGATAGGAAACATTGGTAAAGATCCCGATGTTCATATTTTTGATAACGGAAACAAAAAGATCAGCTTTTCGCTGGCAACCACCGAAAGTTATCTGAACAAAGACACCAATCAGTGGGTGGAGCAGACCGAATGGCACAATATCGCCGGATACCGCTATCTTGCCGAAAAGACTTTTGCCAAAGGAGATATGGTGTATGTGGAAGGGAAGATTAAAACCCGGAAATATACTGACAAAGAGCAAAACGAGCGTTACATTACAGAGATTATTGCCGATAAAATCAACATATTGGTACGACGGTCTTCCGAAGGTGGTTCTTACGGCGGAAACGCTGCCCCTCCGGCAAGCAGCTCCGAAAAACCGGTTTCAGATGCCACCGGCAATACCCCTGCTCCGGACGACGACCTTCCGTTTTAAAGGATATCACAGTTTTATAGACAGCAGCCTGTTTTGCGGAATGCGTAAACGCCTTTTTCCCGAAACAGGCTTTGTTTTCCGGAATAATAATATTTTGTCTGCCCGAAACAGGAATTGCTTACGTAATGTAAATCTTTTTACTTTTGCCACAGATTGTTAAACCAAATTTGTTGTTTTGGAAGAGATTGCCATAGATCCTGACCCTCACCTTTTATCTGTTTTGCTGAACGGATTTTATAAAGGCTTTCCCCCCGAAGCGCTTATTACAACAATTATTTTGTTGCTTATGCTGGCAGCTTCGGGAATGATTTCCGGGTCTGAAACCGCCTTTTTTTCTTTTCAGCCCGCCGATCTCGATAAATTAAAAAAACAGTATGGCCGCCGGGGAAAAAAGATATTGTCCCTGCGCAACAAACCCAAAGACTTACTGGCCACTATTTTGATAACCAATAATTTTATTAATGTGGGCATTGTGGTGATTTCCACTTACCTGACCACCTTATTGTTTAACCTGAACAGTTATCCGGTCTTGACCTTTTTGGTACAGATTGTTATTGTTACTTCCTTTTTGCTTGTTTTCGGGGAAATACTTCCCAAAATATATGCCAACAAAAAACCGGTATCGTTCGCACTGGTGATGGTAGATAGTATTGCTGTGTTGATGTGGTTTTTTAAACCGTTAAGTGTTGTATTGGTAAAATCAACCGACGTGATTGATAAAAAACTGATGGCAAAAAAAGCCACTGTGAGCATGAGCGAACTTTCGGAAGCCATTGATATGACAGTGGATGACACCACCCCCGAAGAAGAAAAAAAGATATTGAAAGGAATTGCCACTTTCGGCGAAAAAGAAGCCAGTGAGGTGATGCGCTCACGCGTGGATGTAACGGCCTTAGATATTGAAACAACCTTTGACGAAGTCATCCGGGTGGTGACCCAATCGGGCTATTCGCGTATTCCCGTATTTCGTGAAAACCTCGACCGGATTGAAGGCCTTTTGTATATCAAAGACCTTTTGCCGTTTATTGATGGAAACAAGCCTGTGGATTGGCCTCGCTTGGTCCGCCCCGCTTTTTTTGTGCCAGAAAACAAAAAAATCAACGACCTGCTGCAGGAATTTCGTCAAAAGAAAATCCACATGGCCATTGTGGTGGACGAATACGGGGGCACCTCGGGTATCATTACTTTGGAAGACATCCTCGAAGAAATCGTGGGGGAAATCAGCGATGAGTTTGATGTGGAATCGGCATCTTTTCATTATAAAAAGCTGAATACCAACACTTTTATATTTGATGCCAAAACCCTTTTGAACGATTTGTGCCGAATACTGGAAATAGCTGATGACACCTTTGACGAAGCCAAGGGCGAATCGGATTCCCTCGGCGGACTCATTCTGGAGCTGGAAGGAAAAATCCCTGCAAAGGGGGAAAAAATAAATTTCGGCCGTTTTTCGTTTGAAATTGTGGATGCCGACGAACGAAAAATAAACAAGGTGAAAATCACCCTTAAACCGGAGAAAAAAGATGACGAATAAAAATTGGGGTTGGCTGTTGGCCTTCTTTTTGTTGTTGGGAGCAGTTTCGTGTAACAGTTCCTATAGCCCCAAGCCACGCGGCTATTTCCGTATCGACCTGCCGCAACATGCTTACCGGAATTTCGACAGTACTTATCCCTATCGTTTTGCTTATCCGGTGTATGCCAAGATATCCGACGATCCGCTGTCACCGCACCAAAGATACTGGATAGACATCCGCTTCCCCCGTTTTAAAGCCACCTTGCACATCAGTTACAAAGTGGTGCATGGCAATTTACGGAAATACCTTGAAGACTCCCGGAAAATGGTGGTCAAACACATCCCCAAAGCCAATGCCATCCACGACAGTTTGATTGTGGACCCGAAGCGTAACCTTTTCGGGATGGCTTACGATATTGAAGGCGCCGGCGTGGCCTCGCCTTACCAGTTTATCCTGACCGACAGCAGCCGCAATTTCCTGCGCGGGGCACTCTATTTTCATGTGGAACCCAACAACGATTCGCTGGAACCGGTTATTCGCTTTATTAAGCAGGACATCCGACATTTGATCAACACCTTTCACTGGAAAAACCCGGAAGATAAGGAAGAGGAATAGTTTGTTTAGGTATAATGGACAAAATGGTTATTTGGTTTGCACCGCCCCAAAAACAACTTTTATCCCTGGGAACTCTTTATCTATAGCTTTTTTCAACATTTCTTCCATAGATTTGAACATGCTGCGTGCCGCACTCCTGCCTGCCGGCAGGCAGGTTGAAACGAATATCTAACAGGTTAATAATCTTTATTTTTTGTGTTAACTTTCATATCTACGACTCATTGCGGCATGCAGTATATTTTTTTGGGGCATCGGCTAACCTAAATTATTACAAATTCTCTAAAATTATCTCTGGTAATTACTTTTGCTTCTGCATTATATGTTTTTATGAATGTTTCCGGCAATCTTATTTTTGATTTTGTTTTCCATTTAAATTCAAAGCCATAAATCTTTCCGTCTTTTTCTTCTACAAAATCAATTTCCTGCTGTTGTTTGGTTCTCCAAAAATACATTCTTGCAAATGTCTCTTTATAAATATTCTGTTTTCTTCTTTCCGATATTAAAAGATTTTCCCAAAGTGCTCCGACATCCGTCCTTAATTTAAGTGGATTAAAATTGCCTATAATCATATTTCTTATCCCATTATCATAAAAATAAATTTTTCTGTTTCTTTTTATCTCATTTCGTAAATTTCTACTAAAACTATTCAATTTAAAAATGATATATCCTTTTTCAAGAATGTCAATGTATTTCTGAATCGTGATTTTATTTACTCCTATTGTCCCTGCAAGTTCATTATAATTGACTTCGCTTCCTACCTGTAATGCAAGGGCTAATAAAAGACTGTCTAATATCTCGGGTTTCCTGATTTCCGAAAACGCTAAGATATCGCGATACAAATAACTACTGACCAGGTTTTTTAATATGGCTCTTTCTTTTCCTTTATTATTCAAAACTTCGGGATAAAATCCGAATAGCAATCTGTTTTCTATTTGCTGCTCGGATTTTACAAAGCCTTCTTTTTTTTCAAATTCCTCCCACGATATCGGAAATAATTCGTATTCCCATTTCCTGCCCGTCAAAGGTTCATTTAATTTATTTCCTAAATCAAAAGAAGAGGAACCGGAAACAAATAATTGAACTTTTTTAAATTGGTCAGTAATAATTTTAAGTGTCAATCCTATACCGGCAATTCGTTGGGCTTCGTCTATAAAAACAATTCTATTTTCCCCGAGAATTGTTCGTATTTCTTCTGTATTAGGATTTAAAAGTAATTGCCTGATTGACGGATCATCTGCATCGAGAAACAAATATTCTTGTCCTTCAAGTATTTTTTTTATTAATGTAGTTTTTCCAACTTGTCTTGCTCCAACAATTATAATGGCTTTTCCAGTTCCAATCTTATCTTTTACTATATTTTCAATTATTCTTTGATACATGTTTACAAAAATATGATAAATTATCGTAATGACCAAAAGTTATAACCAAAAGTCATTATAGTATTCATTTCATACTTATGCCTAACATTGAAATAACAACAGAACAGGTGGTATTTCTTTACAAAAAACAGACGAAATTTAGCCCTTAAAACTCCGAAGTAAAATAAAACCGGATGTCGGGATATTTTTCCTGCGCCATTTGTAAAGCAAACGGCGAATCGGCGAGGAACACTTCGCGTCCTTCTTTGTCGAGGGCAATCTGTCCGCGCTTCCGGGCACGGAAATCTTCAAGTTGGGCTTTGTTGTCACTCACAAACCAAGCGGTTTTATACAAAGTAATGGGTTCGTAACGGCATTTGGCATTGTACTCATGTTCCAACCGGTACTGGATGACTTCAAACTGCAGGGCCCCTACGGTTCCTATAATTTTTCTTCCGCTCTGTTTTCCGGTAAAAAGTTGCGCCACCCCTTCATCCATAAGCTGGTCAATGCCTTTGGCCAGTTGTTTGGACCGCATGGGATCGGCATTGACCACATACCGGAAAAGCTCCGGGGAAAAGCTGGGAATCCCTTTGAAATGCAATATTTCGCCTTCAGTCAGCGTGTCGCCGATTTTAAAGTTGCCCGTGTCGTGCAATCCCACAATGTCGCCGGGGTAAACCACATCGACCACCGATTTTTTCTGGGCCATGAAAGCTGTGGGACTGGCAAATTTCATTTTTCTGTTGAGCCGCACATGCAGATAATTGGTGTTGCGTCTGAAAACTCCCGAGACCACCCGTACAAAAGCAATACGGTCGCGGTGGTTCGGGTCCATGTTGGCATGGATTTTAAAAACAAATCCGGTAAACGCCTCCTCATCGGGTTGCACAAAACGCACATCGCTTTCGCGGCCTTGCGGCGATGGGGCAATTTCAATGAAAACATCCAGCAGTTCTTTTACTCCGAAATTGTTCAGGGCGCTTCCGAAAAATACGGGGGAGATATCTCCTGCAAGGTATTTTTCTTTGGAAAATCCGGGATAAACCCCTTTGACCAGTTCCATTTCCTCACGGAGCAAGCCGGTGTTTTCGCCGAGATAGTTTTCCAGTTCGGGATCTTCGATATCGTCAAAACGGATACCGGCTTCCACGGTTTGTTTGCCGGGTAAAAAAAGATGCAGGTTTTTGTAGTAGATGTTGTAAACGCCTTTAAATCCTTTTCCCATTCCTACGGGCCAGCTCAGGGGGGTAACTTTCAGTTGCAGTTTTTGCTCAATTTCATCAAGGAGTTCAAAGGCCTCTTTCCCTTCCCTGTCCAGTTTGTTTATAAAAACCATCATGGGTGTTTTGCGCATGCGGCAAACTTTCACCAGTTTTTCGGTTTGCGGTTCAACGCCCTTGGCCACATCAATCACCACAATGACACTGTCCACGGCGGTTAATGTGCGAAAAGTATCTTCGGCAAAATCCTGGTGTCCTGGAGTGTCGAGAATGTTAATTTTGGTGTGGTTATATTCGAAACCCATAACGGATGTGGCCACCGAAATACCACGTTGCCGTTCGATTTCCATCCAGTCGGATGTGGCTGTCTTTTTGATTTTGTTCGATTTAACCGCACCGGCTACCTGAATGGCACCTCCGTATAGCAGCAGCTTTTCGGTAAGGGTGGTTTTCCCGGCATCGGGGTGACTGACAATAGCAAATGTCCGCCGTTTGGCTATTTCTTTTTTGTTGACCATTTAAAAAAATTGAGGCTGCAAAAGTAGAAAAAATGCCGGCCCGTTTGCCGGGGGAGTTATTCAGATGGCTTCATCGCGCCTCCCACGTAGTGCAGACACAGGATATTCCGCATAGCCACCGGTTTTTCAGCATATTTTCTCTAAACACTTAGCGTCAGGGATAACTCAATCCATGAAACTGGCAGCAGTGGCATAGTAGAAAAAACTTTTTTATTTCCATCCGGACACATCTCCTGCCACAAGGGTTTTCATTTTACCGGGATCGAGATATTTCCCCGCAAGGGAAAGCAGCTCTTCGGCCGAAACCTCCATCATTTGCTCCAGGATGGTTTTGTACGAAACAAAAGGAAGTTGCAGCTCGGCCGATTTTTTGAAACGGTCGGCCAGTTGAAACGGACCATCGAAATTGCGGAGATAGGCACCATAAACATAATTTTTTACCGTCTGTAATTCTTCGTCTCCGACTTTTTCCTCACACAACAAATGCATTTGCCGTTTGATTTCTTCGAGGGCATGGACCGTATGGATGGCATTAACTTCGGTGGCCACCCCAAAAATACCGGCATGCCGGTGGTTTTGAATGGCTGAATAGATGCCGTAAGTATAACCTTTTTCTTCGCGGATACTGCGCATAAGCCGCGACCCGAAATAGCCGCCCAAAACCGTGTTAAGCAGGTTTAACCCCGGAAAATCGGGATGATTCCTTGATATACTTAAATTTCCCATACGTATGGCCGACTGCAGGGCTCCTTGCTTTTCAATAAACACCTGTTTTTGACCTCCGGGCTGCACGAAAGGTTTCTTTACAGGGAAAGGGCGCCGGTTTTGTTTTTGCGGAAGCTGTCCCAGCACCCGGTTGGTATTTTGCAAAAGCAGCTTATCGGTTTTTCCGCTCAGAAGGATAAGAAAAGGTTGTTCACAGTAATGGGAGCGGTAAAAATCCAGCAGATGCCGGCGATGGAGTTTACCAAAATCTTCTTCATCAACCACCTGTCCGTACGCCGAATGTTCGCCGAAAACTTGTTTATTAAATCCTTGCGACGCCATGTAGCGTACTTTTTGTTTGTTGGTGAGAAATTCCTGTTTGCGTCTTTCGATAAAAAGAGCCAATTCATCGTCAGGAAAAACAGCTTCGGTAATCAACTCGGCCATGAGGGGCAAAAGACGGTCGTAATATTTCGAGAGCCCGTACAGTGTAATGCCGGCTGTGTCTTTGGTCAGGAAATAATCGGTGTAAGCGCCGTGGAAATCGAGAATTTCTGCTATCCTGAACGAAGAATGCCGCTGCGTGCCTTCTCCCAGTAAATCGTTGACTGCAGCCGCCTGCAATTTGATTTCCTGAAAGGCCGTTCCTGCATCAAAAATCAGGTCAAGGCGGGTAACTTCCTGATCGGAGCCCGGAAAAAGAACAACGGGAAGGCCGTTGTCCAAAAGAATTTTTTCCGGTTCCTGAAGGTTTAGTTTCTCGAAACCTGCCGGTTGGGGCATTTGGGTACGGTCGGGATGTGTTTTCATGATCATGCTTTTTTGGCTTTGTAGTACAAGGTATTTTTCTTGGCCGGATCAAACAGCTTGGTGGCGGTTTGTTGCACCATTCCGGGTGTAACCGAAAGGTATTTTTCCTTTTCCTTATTAAACAGACCGGCATCCCCCAGCATTTCGTAATAACTGAGGGCCATGGCTTTGCCCAGTACGGACACCTCTGAAAAAACCAAAGCCGCCTCGGCTTTATTTTTTACTTTTTGCAGTTCGCTGTCCGGAACTTTTTCGTTGATCAGGCGGGACAATTCGTCCATAACCCCTTTTTCGGCTGCTTCAAAAGAAACGTGGGGATAGAGTTTGCCGGTGACCAAAAAAAGGCCTTCGTCGAGGTCGCCGCTGATAAAAGCATTGACTTCGGAAAGCAATTGCTGTTCTTTGACCAGCTTACGAAACAACCGCGAAGAGTTGCCGTTGGAGAGGATGTCACTGATCAAATCCACCGTGTAGTACCGGGAATCGGTCCGGCGGGGCATCCGCCAGGCCATGTAAAAGGCATCCTGGGGCACATCACGCTCCACGGTCAGCGAACGGGGTGCGGTTTGTTCGGGCTCCGGCGGGTAATGGCGGTCAATGTGGCCACCGGACGGAATGTCACCAAACCATTTTTCGGTTAGCCTTTTGATTGGCCCGGTTTCCACATCACCGGCAACGCACAGAATGGCATTGTCGGGGTTGTAATATTTTTTATAAAAAGCTTTGACATCTTCCATGGTGGCTTTTTCGATATGGCTGATCTCTTTGCCAATGGTATTCCACCGGTAAGGATGCTTTTTGTAAACCAACGGTTTCAACAGCAGATAAACATCGCCGTATGGCTGGTTCAGATAATTTTGCTTAAATTCTTCGATAACCACCTGGCGCTGAACCTCAAGGCTTTTGGGGCTAAACGCCAATGACAGCATCCGGTCCGACTCGAGCCAAAAAGCGGTTTCAATACTGGTTTTGGGAAGCGTCAGGTAATAGTTGGTAAAATCGTTGTTGGTAAAGGCATTGTTTTGTCCACCGGCTTTTTGCAACGGTTCGTCAAATTGAGGAATGTGGAGGGAGCCGCCGAACATAAGATGCTCAAAAAGGTGTGCGAAGCCCGTTTTATCGGGTTCTTCATCACGCGAACCGACTTTGTATAAAATATTGACGGCCACGATGGGCGTGGTGGTATCACGGTGCACAAGCACGGTGAGCCCGTTATCCAACTGAAAGCGATCGAATGAAAGCATATGGTTGTTTTGTTTAGATCAAGGGGCGCAAAATTACGAAAGCCGTGGAAATGAAAAGCCCCGCCAACGGCGGGGCCCGGAAAAATGCAAATGTTAACCAAAATTATCCATTACGAAAAAAACTGCATTTATTTTTTCTTTGCTTCGGCCAGAAGGCTCTTGTGGTATTCGGCCATAAATTTTTTGACTGCCGGCGGTAAGTCATCGATTTGCGGTTCGTCTTCCACCACCGAAACTTTTTGCCAGGCCTGCTCAAGAAGGATTTCTGACGTCATTTTTTGGACGGCTGCCGGTAAAGGCGCCACCTGCTCTTCCGGCTCTTTTGAAAAATATTGGGTTTCCAATTTTTGAAAAAGTACTTCGGAAGCAATGGCGGCCGTGTTAAATGGCAAAGGGGCGACAACCTCTTCGGGTTGTTCCGAAAAAAGACGGTATAAAAAATCATCTTTGTGGATAACCGGTTGGGCTTTCAGTATGCCTATGCCGGCTATGAGCAAGCTAAATACGAAGACGGGGAAATATGTTCTGATTGTTTTCATGATTTTATTTTTTAACGGTTCGTAACAAGAGTAGCTATTATCATGCCAAAGTGTATATTTATCTATTTTTCAATTATATATACCGATGTTAAATTATTAACACGACAAGGATTTCTGTTTGGTTATGATACACTTTTGTTCGATAACGGACAGGCGGCCATCGTGTGTGGCACGGATGGATGGAAAACGTAACCAATGCCGGGAAGGTACTGGGTTATTGATAAGAAAAAGAATATTTTGTCGTTGAAGTACAGCTCGTGCCGGCGTGGACGCCGGCAACAGTATGAGATTGGTTTTTTCCGGTTGATTGTTTCGTTTGCCGGATCAATTTGCGGCAGGCTCCGAAGGAGTTCCTTCGGAAGATGGAAGCGGCAGCGCCCGGCGGCAGAAGCGGATGGGCAGCAGGCGGCGGACAGCGACCAGCGGAAGCTCGGGCGCCGCCGTAGCGAAACACCGCTTGTGACGACGGGACTAAAGCGGACAGCCCGTGAAAGCCTGCGGGCCGGCCCGCCCCCTGGCAACAAAAAAGCGCTTGTACCTGTCTTATTTCTCTGTATTTTTGCAGTTTCAAACTAAGAAAAACAACATGCTTATGGAACCGGCTGAAAACGGTGAACGATCGCTTAATTTTATTGAGGCGATTGTTGAAGAGGATTTGCAAAACAACAAAAACGGTGGGGAAGTCCATTTCAGGTTTCCACCCGAACCCAACGGTTACCTGCACATTGGTCATGCCAAGTCCATTTGTCTGAATTTCGGGCTGGCAGAGAAATACCACGGACGCTGTAACCTCCGTTTTGACGATACCAACCCCACGAAAGAGGATGTGGAATATGTGGATTCCATTAAAGAAGATATCCGGTGGCTGGGTTTCCGGTGGGATGGAGAACCCAAATATGCCTCCGACTATTTTGAGCAACTCTATGCGTGGGCGGTACAACTGATTAAAGCCGGTAAAGCCTATGTGGACGAACAGTCGCAAGAAGAGATCAGCCGCCAACGCGGTGTACCGACACAACCGGGGACGGAAAGTCCGTACCGCAACCGGCCGGTGGAAGAAAATCTGGCCCTTTTCCGTAAAATGAAAAACGGTGAAGTGCCGGATGGGGCCATGGTGTTGCGTGCCAAAATCGACATGGCTTCGCCCAACATGCACCTGCGCGACCCCATCATGTACCGGGTGCTGCATGCCGAACACCACCGCACCGGAAACCGGTGGAATATATACCCGATGTACGATTTTGCCCACGGCCAGTCGGATTACATCGAAGGCATTACACACTCGTTGTGCACGCTTGAATTTGAAATTCACCGTCCGCTGTACAACTGGTTTTTGGATCAGATTGCCGAAGAAGGACGCATCAGGCCACGGCAAATTGAATTTGCCCGCCTCAACCTGAGCTATACGGTGATGAGCAAACGGAAATTACTGGAACTGGTGAAGAAAAAATTGGTTTCGGGCTGGGATGATCCGCGCATGCCTACCCTTTCGGGGATGCGGCGCAGGGGATACACGCCGGAAGCCATCCGCGATTTTTCGGACCGGGTGGGTATTGCCAAACGCAACAATGTGATTGACCTCGGCCTGTTGGAATTTAGCGTGCGCGAACATCTGAACAAAATCACCCCGCGTGTTTTCGGCGTGTTGGACCCGGTAAAAGTGGTCATTACCAATTATCCGGAAGACAAAACGGAAATGCTGGAGTTGATCAACAATCCGGAAGACGATACCGCCGGCACACGACAAGTTCCGTTTACCCGCGAATTGTACATTGAACGGGCCGATTTTATGGAGGAACCTCCGCGGAAGTTTTTCCGGTTGGGGCCCGGCCGCGAAGTGCGCCTGAAAGGGGCTTACATTATCCGTTGCGAAGATTATAAAAAAGATGACCGGGGACAGGTTACCGAAATATACTGCACTTACGACCCGCAAACCAAAAGCGGCAGCGGCTCGCAACGCAAAGTAAAAGGCACACTGCACTGGGTTTCAGTAAGCCATGCCGTGGAGGCTGAAGTACGGCTTTACGACCGGCTTTTCAGTGATGAAGACCCGGCCGGCCACAAAGACCGTGATTTCAAAGAATTTCTGAATCCCGATTCATTGAAAGTAGTGCAAGGGTGTAAACTTGAGCCCTCGCTGGCAACGGCAAAACCTGGGGATAAATTCCAGTTTCAACGCATCGGCTATTTTTGTGTGGACAAAGACAGTACACCGGAACACCTCGTTTTTAACCGGACAGTGGCACTGCGCGACAGCTGGAAAAAGAAAGGGAAATAAATTTCATCCCCGCGGGAAAACTCAACCCGGGTTTTCCTGCAGTTCCCAATGAAATGCCGGCTAATCTTTCTCTTCCAATTCAAAAATTTCATTTACCGTTTTTCCAAAAACACGGGCAATTTTAAGTGCTAAAACAGTGGATAAGTTATACTTGCCTAATTCAATGGCATTGATTGTCTGGCGACTCACATGCACCAATAAAGCCAATTGAGCCTGCGTTAAGTTCTTTTTTGCTCTTTCCACTTTAAGGCTATTCTTCATTACGCATCATTTTTTTTACACTTTTTTTAAGCCAATAAAACCGGATGATGAAAAAAAACAGGAGGGTAAACATATTAAATATCAATATCCACAAAAAAGCTGTCCCATAAATAAAAATAATGGAGAAAATGATAACAAAATAGTTGATATAAGTAGCCCATACCAAGGATTCTAACCTGATTTTGGAAATATATTCATCTTCTATTTTTTCTTTTGAAAAAGCTACAAACAGCCCTCCCGAAATAAGCAGAATGGCAATAATGTCACCAAATAAATTGGTTTGTACCATTTGAAAGAGAATAACAGGATGTAAAAATTCCTGATCAACCATTGCAAATACTTTTTGATTCAAAAAGCCAGGACTTTCCTGAAAGAAAATATAAACGAAACCTAAAACAATACCCAAGCCCAAAAGAAACCATCCGGGCAATTTAAAGCGGTTTGGAAATAAATAATTCGTCCTCATAATAATTTAAATTTTAAACAA
>CAYYRE010000071.1:0-14709 GCA_964473895.1 uncultured Lentimicrobiaceae bacterium
CAACTTTTTTCCCAAAAGTAAACAAATTCACAGCAAAAAGAAAATTTTTTTTGTTAAAAAAGGGTGAAGTTCTGTTTTCTTATAGGCCGGCTCCGGAAGTGTTTTTTTTCGTTTTTACGGTAGTTAGCAACACCATTTAAAAGAGAGTCGGACCCTCTGCCGTTTTATGTCCGGCAAGGGAGAAGAATCGTCTGAAAATATTAAGGTTGCCGAAAGGGTTACCCTTGTTTTAACACAAGGTATGGGATAAATTACCCTTATCTGGGGAGCTTAGACAAAGAAAAGCGAAAAAGAGGTTACGGTGGAAACAAGAAAAGATATTTTCCGGTACCATCCAACCGGTTATTCTTCGTTACAGCGGTTAATACATTCGATGATTTCCATGAGTGTATGGCTGCGTAAAGAGTAAAATATTTTTTTTCCATCGCGTTTTGACACCAATACATTTTTGTTTTTAAGAATGTTCAGGTGATGGGATGCGGTGGCCTGCTCAATATCCAGTGCTTTGTATATTTCTGTGACACTCAGTGGTTTGTCTTGTGCCAATAATTCTAAAATTGCAATGCGCATGGGGTGCGAAATGGCCCTTAATTTTCCGGCTGCCATTTCCAGTTTGTCGATGTTAATTTCAAACTTTGCCATAATGCTTCTGTGTTATATTTTTTGCAAAAATAAAATAAATTTTTGATAAAAAAATAAATATGTATATATGTTTGCGGTCTCAATGTTTTTATACCGGGTCTAAATAAGCACGTTGCGGAAACCGTGTCTTTTTATGGTATCGCCGGATGCAGATACTCTTTCCCAGTTGAAATTCAACTGAAATGCGTAGAAATTAAAAAAAGAAGACCGGGTTAAGATTCGTATAGCGAAGTAAAACCAAAAGTCCTGCCGTCAAACAGCCCTTTGTCGCTCAGTTTCAGGTCGGGGATAACCAAAAGGGCCATAAACGAAAGGGTCATAAAAGGAGCGCGGAGGGTGGCTCCCATATCGTGCAGCATATTGTCAAGATGTTCGTAACGCGAAGCCACCTTATGCCCGTCTTCGTTGGACATGAGTCCTGCCACGGGCAAAGGCAATAGTTCGGTTTTTCCGTCACGTACGACCGCTACGCCTCCTTTGCTCTCCACAATGGCATTCACAGCCTGCACAATGTCCCGGTCGTTGGTGCCGACGGCCACAATGTTATGGCTATCGTGGGCCACGCTGGAGGCAAAAGCTCCTTCTTTCAGTCCGATGTTTTTAATGAAAGCCACGGCAGGTTTGGCATTTTCGTAGCGGTTCAGTACCACCATTTTCAGGATGTCTTTTTCCGTATCGCTGACAATGTTGCCTTCCACCGAATGTGGGGTGGTGGTCTCGATTCCGGTAATGAGCTCCCCATCGTACGAAACAATAACCTTGATGTTTTTGCCTTTGTCCGGTACCAGGATGTCTTTACCGGAAATCGGCCGGGCATGGAAATTATTGGGGGTTTCTTCGGCAACCGAAGGAATGAGGCTGCGGCCGTTTTCGGCCACCTTTTGTCCGTTGATGTAAGTTGCCTTGATGTTGAAATCTTTCAGATTGTCGGTGATGATCAAATCGGCGGGGTCTCCTTTGCGAAGCAACCCCACATTCATTTTGTAATGTTCAACGGGATTGAGGATAACGCTTTTTAAAACTTTCAGCGGGGAATGGCCTTTGGCCACAGCCCTTTTCACCAGGTCGTTGATATGACCTGCTACCAGGTCGTTGGGATGGCGGTCATCAGAGCAAAACAGTACTTTTCCGGCATGGTCTCCCATAAGGTCAATCAGCGCCTCGAAGTTTTTGGCAGCGCTGCCTTCACGGATTTGGATTTTCATCCCAAAACGTATTTTTTCGAGGGCTTCTTCAAGAGTAAAACATTCGTGGTCGGTGGTAATGCCGGCCGAGGCGTATTTCCGGGCATCTTCGCCTTTTACTCCGGGAGCATGTCCATCTGCCGGCTTGCCATATTTGTTGGCAATGGCTATTTTTTTCATTTCGGCAGGAACACGATGGATGACCCCGGGAAAGTTCATCATCTCCGAAAGGTAATGAATATCTTCCATCGATAGCAACTGTTCCAGCTCTTGCTCCCCGAATTTTGCACCGGAAGTTTCAAAAGGAGTTGCCGGAACGCACGAAGGGGCACCGAAATAAAATTTAAAAGGGACTTTTTTACCGTTGGCTATCATGAATTTCACACCATCAATTCCCAAAACATTGGCAATTTCATGGGGATCGGAAACTGTGGCAACGGTTCCGTGTACGACGGCAAGACGGGCAAATTCCGAGGGAATCAGCATGGAACTCTCCACATGAATGTGTGCATCAATAAGACCCGGTAAAATGGTCTGGTTTTCGGTTACGGCAGCATCGGCTACCACCTCTTTGATTCGTCCGTTCTCAATAACTACACGGCCTTTAAATATTTTTTCATGGGTCAGGTCAACAATGTTGCCTGAAAGGGTAAAGGAACTTTTTTCTTGCATAGTGCATGCAAAAATACAAAAGTTTATCATTTTTCGTCATGTGGAGGTGGACATATGTTTTCAATGAAAAGTTTGTAACTTTGAAAATTGAAATATCAAAAATAAGCGTATATGAAATTAACTCCCATAGAAACCGGAAACCTGAAATTAGATGGCGGTGCCATGTTTGGGGTGGTGCCCAAAGTGATGTGGTCGAAAGTCTATCCTGCCGATGAAAACAATCTGGCCAACTGGGCCATGCGTTGTTTGCTCATTGAAGATGGCGACAGAAAAGTATTGATCGATAACGGGATAGGCGATAAACAAGATGAAAAGTTCCTGAAGCATTATTACCTGAATGGTGAGGCAACACTGGAGTCATCGCTGGCTGAAGCCGGGGTGAAACCCGAAGAGATTACCGATATGGTTATCACCCACATGCATTTTGACCATTGCGGCGGAAGTGTGAAATACACGGCTGACCGCACCGGTTTTGAGCTGACTTTCCCCAATGCGACTTACTGGACCAGCCGTCAGCAATTCGATTGGGCTACCCATCCCAACCGTCGCGAAAAAGCTTCTTTTTTGAAAGAAAATATTTTACCCATTCAAGAGAGCGGCCATTTGAAACTGATTGAACAGGAAGGAGAATATATTCCCGGCATTGAATTTAAACTTTATTCGGGCCACACCGACGGACAAGTAATCCCGCACATTCATGTAAATGGGAAAACGGTGGTTTTTATGGCTGACCTGATGCCATCGGCAGCCCATATTCCCATGCCCTGGATCATGGCATACGATACACGTCCGTTGGTGACGCTTCAAGACCGCGAACGTTTTTACAAAGAAGCACTGGAAAATAATTATATCCTGTTTTTCGAACACGATCTGTATCATGAGGCGGCTGTCCTGGAAGATACTCCCAAAGGGGCGCGTGTGAAACAAGCCGGAAAACTGGAAGAGTTTCTCTAAAGGCTCGGCGCCTGAACAGTTAATTGACAATGTATTGCGGAGCAATCCGGTAGCGGTCGTACCGGTGCAGATGGTTGACCCGGATCATTTTTGCCAAATCATTGGTGTATTGGGTGCCGCGTTCGGAATAGACTTTCAGCGAATCGATGAGCACAAAAGGATTTTCGGTTTTATCCCGTAAATTGCGGAAAGTGGCAAACGGGCTCCGGGTATTCAACATGAAAAAGTAGGCCTCGATGGATTGTTCTATGTTGTCGAATTTCTGCAGATAAATTCTTTTGCCGTTGCGGTGCGACAGCGAAGGCATGCGGTTTTCGGTGGTGTCGAACGACCACATCCCAAAAAGATTGTTCCCTTCAAGAAAAAACCGGGAGCTGCCCCAGCCGCTTTCAATGGCTGCCTGTGCAAGAATAATGCTCACGGGAAAAGTCTGTAGCCGCTTGATCAACTCGTGAATATCATGGGTATGGTATTTTCTCATGAGAGGTAGTAAAAAGTTGGTGTCGGCAGGGGTCATGGCCGTTTTCAAACTCAATGCCTCTACTTTTTTCCGCGTAAGGTCCAAATTGGTTTTTGCCACAAGAACCGAAGGAAGCAGCATGTCGAAAAACTTTTTCTTTTTTTCCGAAACCGGCAGATGGCTTAAAGCGACGGCATGGGTGTAAACATAAGGGGTAACAAGCGAATCGTGCACCGGCACAATGTTCTCCGGTGTGGCAATTTTCTTTTCAATCACTTTGACATGACCGATTTCCTGTGCTTTCAGCGGTTCGGAAAATGCTGAAATCGAAAAGTAAAAGGCAAAGGTCATAAGGATATGAAGCAAGAAATTTTTTGTAAACATGTATTTGAATTAAGTTCTACAAACAAAAGGGTTTTGTGTAGCGATATTTCTCCGATCTTGGAATTTTAAATGAGGCGGCAAAGATATTATTTTTTTCTTTATGCAAAGAAATTTTTTTAACGCAGGTTAGGATGGTATTCGATTGATATGCAGTGCCGAACAGGGAAGTTTGTTTGTCGGAAATAGAAATGGATACTCCGATCTACCCATTAAATGGTAAATTTTTATTTTTTTGCATGATAATTGCATGGAACAAATGCAGCTTGAAAATGTTTTGAGAATTTACCCGTATGAAAAAACCTTTACCCTCTTTTCATCTATTTCCGAAAAGAAAAAAGATGTTTCCGCCCTTCAGGGGTTGGATACTCTTTTTTTTGGTTTTTCTTCCATCGGTATTTCTGGGTAATGAGTTTAAGGTATTGTCTTTTAAAAAGGCACCCAACGATATTTCGGCCATACAAAACCGCTATAAACGGTACGATGACAACGACATGCTCTGTGCTATTGTGAAAGTAAGGAGTGATGTCCCCAATCTGCGTTTTTCGGCCTCCAATCCCATTGTGGGCAATGTGGAACGGCGGCAGGGCGAATATTGGGTTTACTTGTCGGCGGGTACACGCCAGCTGTATGTTTTTACGGAAGGATTCATTAAGTTGTCTTATACTTTTCCGTTACGTATCGAAAAAGGAACGGTTTATTTGCTGGAAATTACATCGGTTAATCCGTTGGGCATCGAAACCGGAAAGGGTAGTCTGGACATTACCTCGGAGCCCGATTCGGTTTTGGTTACCATTGATGGGTTCCCTGATTTGAAAAAATGGACTCCTTGTAGTTTTAACAATTACCGTGCGGGGAGTTACCAATTTATTTTTCAAAAACATCGTTACCAAACGCTGGATACCATCTTGCATATCAACCGGAAAGAAAGGACTCCTGTTTTTATCCGGCTCAAGCCGAAATGGGGAAATCTTATTGTGGCCTCACTGGATAATATTCCTTATACTTTTCAAATCAACGGGCAAAAATACATCGGGAAACGCCTTGCGTTGACGGGTGACAGCTTGGGGCTGGATGTGGGTGACTATGCGCTGCGGGTTTCGCGCGAAAATTATTATGATTCCACTTTGCAGATACACCTTACGCCGGGAGATACCACACTGATTGTTATCGGATTGAAACCGGTACTCGCGCCTTTGCGGGTGTTGACCAATCCGCCCGGGGCCGCCGTTTACTTCGATGGTGTAGCCATTGGTAAAACCCCGTTACAACAAAAGGTAATGACCGGAAAACACCATATCCGTATTGCCCTGAAAGATTTTGTGGAAGAAAACCGTGAAATTGCGGTTGTCAAAGGGCAAGAAACCCTGTTGGATCTTGTTTTGCAAAAACACGCTCCCGTCCGTATAGAATCTGAACCTGATGGTGCTGAAGTATGGATCAACGGGGAACTGAAAGGACAAACACCATTGAACATAGAAATGCGTCCGGGCCAAACCATCCTTACTTTGAAAAAACCATTTTTCCTTGACCTGACCGATACCTTGCGAATCACGGGGGCCAAAGTTTTCCGGTTTCAATTGCCCCAAAAGAGATACCATTTGACGGTGGGGACAAGACCTTCGGGTGCGGATGTATATGTGAACGGGAGAAACAAGGGAACATCGCCGGTATCGGTTTCCCTCATACACGGGCATTACAGGGTGCATGTGGAAAAACGGGGTTATGTATCGAGAAGTAAATCCGTTTCGATAAAGCAAGATAAAGAGGTGGATTTTAATTTAAGGCGCCGGCTTCAGGGGTATGTGGCCGGGGTAATGGTTGTGCCCACCGATGAATACCAAATGTTTAAATGGGGCGGCGAAATCGGATGGACCTATCCCGATATGCCTTTCTTGATGACGGCATTGGGTTATGTCTATGGCTACCGGGATAATTTGGAAGATGACCTTCCGGATGTTAAATCGATAATGCCGGAATTTTACAACGGGTTGTCCGTTCATGGCTTGTCCACCGATGGTTTTGCAGAGGAAACGGTCAATATTTTTTATGTGAAAGCCGGTTTGGTGATACCCAAACCTTTTACCATGGTGATTACAGGGACATTGGGCTATTACGGACAAAAAGGGTATCCCGTTTACGTTTCGGATGGATATTATACAGCCACCTTTGAGCCCGATCTTGCCCCCGGTGATAAATTCATGGATACGATGGACCTGGTTTCACGCGGGACCCCCATTTTCGGATTTGGGTATCAAATTAAGCTGAATAACTTTTATTTTTACGGTGACTACTGGATATCCAACCGCATCAATAACCGTGGTTCCCGGTTTGTGTTCGGATTTGGTTTTTCGTTTTAAAAATAATTTAAACTTATGAATTTTAAATATATACGTATAATTTTGTGGTTGTTTGCCTTATGGCTTGCTGTTCCCGGTTTTGCCCAAAAAAAAGCATTTGATGCCATTAAAAGTTCGGATGCTTATATCTGGGGATACGGACAATCGGAAGATTACGACAAAGCCAACAAGCTGGCCCTGGACGATCTGGTGGGTAAAATATCGGTGCACGTGGAAAGCCGTTTTAAAAATACGGTGGAGGCGAGCAATACAAATTTGAAGGAATATACCGAATCCATTATCAAAACCTATTCAAGTGTTTCGCTGACCCATACGCGGCAACTGGTTTATGAGAAGCGTAAGGTATTTTATGTGTTGCGTTATATCAAAGCCGAGGAACTGAATGAAATTTTCCGTCACCGGGAACAAAAAATCAAAGATTACATCCTTATGGGGACACATGCACAGCGGGATGAACGTATAGGAGATGCACTGCGTTACTACTATTGGGCTTATGCTTTGTGGCTGAGCCATCCTTACCGTGATGAGATCAAAGTGGAAGCGGATGGTAAACCGGTACTGGCCGGTATCTTGCTCAACGATAGAATCAATGCCTTGTTGTCCGGTATTCATTTTAAGGTCTTGGAAAAACTGAAAAACCCGAAAGAGGACAATACCCGGGTTATTTTGGGATGTACCTACAACGGACATAAAGTGGTCGATTTGGATTATACCTATTTTACCGGTCAGGGAAACTCGGCTTTGCAGGAGGTGTCGGACGGACAAACGGAAATCTATCTTTTTGGCGCTGAGCAGCGGGATGTGAATAAGTTAATCATTCGTATCGAGTACAAATACCTGCGTAAAAGTTATCAGGATCGTTCGTTGTCTGCCGTCCTGCATACGGTGGAAATTCCTTTTTTTAAAAAGTCGGTAAAAACAGTTTTCTTAAACGATGAAAAAAGTGAGGAAATCAAAACCAAAAAACTGATACAACCCCGTTTCAAGGCGGTAAATGCCTATCACAAAAAAGAAAATTATTATAGGAAAACCATTAAAAATCTGTTGGTGGATGTTTCGGACAGACAGTACGAAAAAGCGTACCGTTATTTTACTCTCCAGGGAAAAGAAATGTTTAAAAAATTACTGGAATATGGTCATGCTTCGGTACTTCCTTTACAGGACACCTTAAAAATTATCCGGCTGAACGATGAAACCATGGTACGGTCGGTTCCCATGACCTTCTATTTTCCGGGCAGCAGCCGCCATTTTATGGAAAACGTGGTGTTTACTTTTAATGCCAAAGGCAAAATCGATGCGGTATCCTTTGCCGTAAGTCAAAAAACCATTGGCGATATTCTGCGTCATAGCAGCGCTTTCGGTAGTTTGTCCGATAAGTACACATTGATTCGATTTTTGGAATATTACAAAACGGCTTACAGTTTGAAGCGATTAAATTACATTCGCTCCATCTTTTCGGATGAGGCACTCATTATTGTGGGAACGGTTTTTCGTCCGGCCCGTTCCATTGACAAGATGTACAGCCAAATCGGTGAAAAAGCGGTACGTTATCAAAAATATACCAAAAAGGAGTACATCGAAAGATTGCAAAGTGTTTTTCGTAATAACGAATACATCAACATCGATTTTGAAGATGCTTCCGTAAAAAAGGTGAACGGAAAAGATAAAATTTATGGCATACAAATTGCACAACATTATTATTCGTCGGATTATGATGATTTCGGGTACTTGTTTTTGATGATCGATTTGAATGATTCGTTGCATCCGACAATATATGTGAGAACCTGGCAACCGAAAAAAAATCCCGATGGAAGCATTTACGGCCTGAACGATTTCAAAATAAATTAGAATAATCATTATTAAATCATTACTAACCATTAAAAATTTTACGCTATGAAAAAGTTTTCGACTATTTCTTTTCTTTTGGCAGCCCTTGTAGGGGTTGGCCTTTTTTTGTCTTCCTGTAAATCGGAAAAGAAGATTGCCAAAGAAAACAAGGAAAAACTGGTCACCGTATTTTGTACCGGTCCGAAATACCAGACCGATAACAAAACTTTCCGTGCCAATGCCGTCGGTGAAAGCATTGACCAGGCCATTAGCAAAAAAATTGCTTTGAACAATGCCCGTACCCAACTCGCTTCGGAAATCAAAGTAACGGTGCAGAGTGCTTTGGACAATTATGCCAAACAACAGGTCCACAATACCAATGCCGATTTGGAAAAGAATTTCCAGAGCCTGAGCCGCGAAATTGTAAACCAGGAACTGATCGGCACCCGTACCATTTGCGAAAAAGTAACGAAAGCCAGGAAAGGGAAATACAAAACCTACGTGGCCATCGAGCTGACCAGCGACAAAATTCTGAAATCGTTGAACGATCGTCTTTCCAAAGATGAAAAACTGAAAATCGATTACGATTACGAAAAATTCAAAAAAGAGTTTGACAAAGCACTGGAAAATATGAAAAACCGGTAGGTAGAAATTTTGTCCCGAAGGTTTGATTTTTCCGTACTTTCCGAAAACACCGGGGCGGAGCCATGGCTCCGCCCCGCATAAAAAGGCCGAATGTTTGCGCCGTAAACTGCTTGCCATCCGTTATGTTGATAATTTTTAACCCATGAAAAAGAGATTACCAATTGTTGTTTTGTTTTTGCTTCTTTTTGCCGGATTGCAGGGCCAAACGGTAGATCAACTGAAAAAGCAGTCGGAGGAAGATATGCAGCGCATGCGCCGGCAACAAAATGAGTTGATGACGCAAATGCAACAGGATTTCGATGCGTTTGTCCGCCAGGCAGACAAAGATTTTGCTGCATTTTTAAAACAAAGCTGGAAAGACTTTGATGCTTTCCGCGCCAAAAAAGAACCGTTAAA
This sequence comes from uncultured Lentimicrobiaceae bacterium, assembly GCA_964473895.1. GTDB lineage: Bacteria > Bacteroidota > Bacteroidia > Bacteroidales > F082 > Sulfidibacterium. Next base: position 9,522 of record CAYYRE010000071.1, read on the forward strand.
ACCCAAACCAGTGGTCATCCCCCATTATCCACCGGCTGCGGTAACAAAACCCCTTCCTGAAAAGGAGATTATACCGAAACCTGCCGGTTCGGTGAGTGGTAAAGTTACTGTTCCCAACAGTCCGCCGGTACCGGTTGTTCCCGCCGTAAAAAATCCGGAAAAGGGGAATCGGCAGCTTATGGTAAAGTTTTTTGGCCGCCAACTTTCGTTGGTAGCCGATTTAAAAATGCTGGATTATTTTCCCAAACATTACGACCGGCGTACCATCAGCAAATGGTGGCTGCAATGCAGTCGTACGCCCTACGGGTTGTTGGTGGAAAGTCTTTACGGTTGGCGAAAGCAGTTGCAGCTCAACGATTGGGGATATTACCTTTTGGTAAAACAAGTTGCCCGGAAGCTGGCACCTGATAATGCCGTACATGCCAAACTGCTTGCGTGGTTTTTGATGGTACACTCGGGATACGACATGAAAATTGCTTCGGCAGGCGGAACCCTGTATGTGCTTTTCCCGGCAGAGCAGGAAATTTACGAACGCAAATACCTTGTAGTGCAAAATAAGACCTACTATTTTGATGCCCCTGCCGATGCCAATACTTTTCAGACTTACGATTACATCTTTCCCAAAGCCACACGCGCTTTCAATTTCATGCTCCATCGGTCTCCCCGTTTGGCCGGTGATACGTTTGTGAAAGAAATTACTTTGTTTTTGCCTTCCGGAAAACAAAAAGTGCCTGTTTTGCTCAACAATGAAAATTTACGGTTTTTAAGCACATTTCCCATGGCGGCACTGCCGGTTTATTTTCATTCCTCGTTACCGGAGGTTACACAGCTTTCGCTGGATCATGCCTTGCTACCGGTAATGGAAAACATGGACCCGGCAGAGCGTCTGTCTTTTTTGCTCCATTTTGTGCAAACGTCGTTTCCTTACGAAACCGATCAGCAACAGTTTGGGCGCGAACGTTTCTTTTTCCCCGAAGAAACGTTGTATTTCCCCGGCTCGGATTGTGAAGACCGGGCTGTGTTGTTTTCCTGGCTGGTGCGCCATTTTTTGCACCTGAAAGTGATGGGGTTGGTTTATCCCGACCATGTGGCAACGGCGGTGGCATTGCCCGGCGCCAAGGGCGATTATGTTTTGTATAACGGAACACGCTTTGTAGTGGCCGATCCTACCTATATCGGGGCTCCCGTGGGGGTATCCATGCCGCAATATGCCGGTGTACGCCCCGAGGTGATTCCGGTGAATTGATGGAAACGCCGGAAAAGGCTTTGTCCCGCGTTGGATGGGCCTTTGTCCCTCAAATGGTCTTAGAGTACATGGCTTCGGTGGTTTTCAACAACGGGTCGAAAGCCATGGCAATATTGCGTACAATAAAAAAGCCTTCTTTTTCTACGGTAACCGTATCGTTTTGAAGGGTAACCAATCCATCGTTCAGGAAATCTTCCAGTTTTTCCGGTGAAAAGGCCACAATTGCCTTTACCTCATCGGCACTCTTCCCGAATTGTTGACCGATTTCTGCAAAATCCATGCGTCCGTTGCACATGATTTCGGCAATGACTTCACGGACTACAAGATTGTCGTTGGTCATTAAATAGGCTTTTTCGGGGGCCAATCCGTGGGCTTCAATGGCTTGTACATATTGTGCCGATGTTTTGACATTTTGTACATAGCCGCCCCACAGTTGGGTAATGGAAGAACTGCCGAAACCATACACCTGACCGGTGGTTTCACGGGTGGCGTAACCCTGGAAGTTCCGATGTAGTGTTTTGTTTTTCAGTGCTTTGGCAAGATCGTCATCGGCTTTGGCATAATGATCCATACCGATAGCCACATAACCGGCTGCCGTGAGCTGTTGATGTCCTGTGGCAAACATTTCCAATTTTTCGTCGGGTGTGGGAAGCCCCCGTTTTTCCAGGATTTTCTGGGCGGCTTTTACCCAGGGAACGTGGGCATACGAAAAGGTAGCCAGCCGGTCGGGCGATACTGCAATGGTTTTCTCGATGTTACGGGCAAAACTTTCCCGGGTTTGTCCCGGAAGACCGTAGATCAAATCGAGGTTCACGCCGCGAAACCCTTTTTCTTTCAAGTAGCTCACCAAGGCTTCCACAGGATGCTTTGAAGGAGCCCGGTTGACCAAATGCAACACGTGTTCATCAAAATCCTGAATGCCAAGACTTAGACGGTTGAAACCGGCAGCGGCAAGGCGGTCAATATCTTCAAATTCGAGATAAGCCGGATGGCACTCCATGGCAATTTCCGGATGTTCGATAAAACGAAAGTGTTTATGGAAAACCGCCATGATCCGTTCGATATGTTCCATCCGGATAGAATTGGGGGTTCCGCCACCCCAGTGTATCTGGCTGACCAGGCGGTTCTTGTCAAGGTGTTGGGCCACATTTTCAATTTCGGTCACCACGGCATCCACATAACGTTGAATCACCTCTTCCTTTTGGGATATTCCCGTATTACATCCACAGAAGTGACATAATCTCGGGCAAAACGGAATGTGGACATAAAACGACATGTTTTGCGGCCTGTCGTCATTGGAACGCCGGATTTGTTCAATATACGCCTCCGGGGTAAATCCGCTCTTGAAAAAAGTGGCCGGCGGATAACTTGTATACCGCGGGCCGGGCTTGTTGTATTTTTTAAATATGTTCAGGTTCATGTCTTCTGCTTTAAGTTCTCCATTTTTGTTCTTTTACCCAATCGGTAATAAATAGGGCATTTTCAAAAGGTGTTCCGGGAAGAAAACCGTGCCCCAGGTTAAAAATCCAGTTTTTGTGTTTTCTTCCGAAATGCAGGTAGGCTTCCAGTTGTTTTTCAATGGTTTTTTTGTCGGCAAACAACAAACGCGGGTCAAGGTTGCCCTGTAGCCCCAGGCTGTTGTCCAGGATATGCCTGGCCCTTTCCATGGGCGTAAGCCAGTCCACACTGATAAAATCGGCGTGTTGTGGTCCCAGCAGATGCAGTCCGTCACCGATGCCTTTCGGGAAAAAAATAAACGGAATGTTTTCTTCACGTACCACCGTGGCGATACGCTCAACAAAAGGCAGAAAATACTTTTGATACATTTCGTTGGGAACCAGGCCGGCGTTGGTTTCAAACAATTGGAAAGCATCAATACCATGCCGGATCTGATTTTTAATATAAACGATGGTGAGTTCGGTAATCGTTTCTACAAGCGGGTTGATTTGATTGAGATGCGAAAACATCCACTTTACGGCATCGGTAAAATCGGAACGGCTACCCAATCCCTGCAACATAAAACTCAGTACCGTAAGTGGTGCTCCGCAAAAGCCGATGAGCGGTGTGTTTCCGGGTTTGGTTTCATTGATACGGTCGATGGCCCGGTAGATATATTCCAATTTTTCAGGCGCCGGATGCAAACGTTCTGCCGGCCGGTCAAACTGTTTTAACGGATTTTCAAAAACAGGTCCGTTGTCGGTAAAATCAAGTCCCATACCCAAAGCATAGGGGATGACCAGAATATCGGAAAACAAAATGGCGGCATCGACTCCGAGGTCGTCAACCGGCAGCAGGGTAACTTTGGCTGCCAGATCGGGATTTTGCATAAGCTCCCAAAAGCTGTGATGCGCTTTCAGCTTTAGGTAAGAGGGCAAAACCCGGCCGGCCTGACGCATATACCATACCGGCGGTCTGGAAGTGGTTTTTCCTTGTAATGTATCTAAAAAAATTGACGCCATATTGTTTTGAATCAAATGCTATTTGAGTTGTTCCAGTGCTTTCCGGTTGGCCTCGATGGCCTTTGTCAGGTCTTCATCGGTGTGGGCATCCGAAACAAAGGCCGCTTCAAACTGGGAAGGGGCAAGGTAAATGCCGTTTTCCAGCGAATGTCTGAAATAGGCGGCAAACTGTTCCGTATCCGAAGTAGCGGCTTCCGCATAAGAGGTGACTTTTTTCCCCTTGTTGAAAAAGAGTGTCATCATCGAACCGATTTGGTTGATGACGGCATGGATGCCTGTTTCCGCAATGTTTTTGCGGAAACCTTCGGCCAGTGTCCGGGCTTTTTGTTCCAGCCGGTCGTAAATTTGCCTGTTTTCGTTCAGGATATTCAGTGCCGTCAACCCGGCGGCCATGGCCAGGGGGTTTCCCGAAAGGGTTCCGGCCTGGTAAACGGGGCCCTCGGGCGAAAGTTTTTCCATGATCTCTTTCCGTCCGCCGTAGGCGCCTACAGGCAAGCCGCCGCCAATGATTTTTCCCAGTGTGGTCAGGTCGGGCATGATACCGAAAAGTTGTTGTGCCCCCCCCGCAGACAGCCGGAAGCCGGTGATAACCTCATCAAAAATCAGCAAGGCACCATATTTCCGGGTGATGGTGCGCAAACCTTCCAAAAACCCGTTTTGGGGTAACACGACACCCATGTTTCCTGCCACCGGTTCTACAATCACCGCAGCAATTTTATCTCCTGTTTTCGAAAACAATGTTTCCACAGCCTGCAGGTCGTTGTAAGGTGCTACGAGTGTGTCTTTGGCAGTGGCCTGTGTTACGCCGGGGCTGTTGGGAACGCCGAATGTCATGGCTCCCGAACCGGCGTGGATCAGAAAGCTGTCGGCATGGCCGTGGTAATTGCCTTCGAATTTCAAGACAAGGTCGCGTCCGGTAAAAGCCCGGGCCAGCCTGAGGGCGCTCATGGTGGCTTCTGTTCCCGAATTGACCATACGGACACTTTCCACCGAAGGAACCATTTCCACAATGCGTTCTGCCATTTGGGTTTCGAGCCGTGTGGGGGCACCGAATGAGGTGCCTTTGGCCGCCGTTTCGCGAATGGCTTCTACCACTTCTTGGCGGGCATGGCCCAGAATGAGTGGTCCCCACGAAGAAACAAAATCAATGTATTCGTTGCCATCGATATCCCATATCCGGGAACCTTTGGCCCGGTCGATCACTACCGGAGGGATCCCCACACTGCGGAAAGCCCTGACAGGTGAGTTGACTCCTCCGGGAATGGATTTGCGTGCCCTGTTAAATTCGCGGAGACTGTTTTGGTTTTGCATGTTCGGTTTCGTTTTTTTCTGATTCGCAATCTTTGATTTTATTGAAGTTATTTAAAGTTTACAAATTGAAATTTTGCTAAGAACTTGATCAATCAGCAAATAAATACCTACATATTCCCCTTTTGGAAGGGGTGTAGGGGTAGGTGTATAAAAAAAATATTTATTTGCTGAT
>CAYYRE010000072.1:0-14393 GCA_964473895.1 uncultured Lentimicrobiaceae bacterium
TTCCCAACACTTTTTATTGTATTTTTGAATACCGAACTTTTCAATAAGGCCATGTATCAACTTATTCTGCACATTCATATCTGGACCAGTATTCTTTTTGTGGTGATCTCCATTGTTTTGACGGTTATGGTAACCAGGGGTTTTTTTCAAAATAAAGAGCGTTATGGTAAAAGGTGTATTTTCTTGGAAAACAGTTTTATTTTTTTGTTGTATCTCGGTTTGATTTTGGGGTTTGTCCTTTACTTTTTTATGGAGCCTGCCAACAAATATGTGGTGCGTTCGGTGGCGGATGTCAATCGTATTCTTTCCCTGCGGTTTTGGTCCATCGAACATTTCAGTGTGATGCTGTTTGCATTGATCCTGGCGCAAATTGGAAAAATCTTTACCAGTAAATCGGTGAGTCATCATGCCAAGTTCCGCTATGCCATGATTTATTACGGTGCCGCGACGCTTGCCACCCTGACTTCGCTGGGGTTTTACCTTGCCTACCGGTAAACAACACCCGGCCGGCACCGGTGGTTGGTTTTTTTGAATATAAAATCCTATATTTGACAATCAAATCGTGGGGTGGTTAAAGCATACTTTGTTTTGTAAACTTTAAACAACTTCATGAGGATAAGTGTTTTGTGTTCAGTTTAACGGAAGTATTAAAAAAGAGATCAACGAAAATGAACCGGTTTCATGAAGCCATATTGTGGGAACCGTTGCCGGAGAAAAAGGTACGCTGTAATGCCTGTGCCCATCGTTGTGAAATTCCGGAAGGCCGGTATGGGATTTGCGGTACACGTAAAAACAGGGAAGGGATATTGCTCACCAACGTTTACGAACATCCGGTAGCCCTTCATACCGATCCCATTGAAAAGAAACCGTTGTTTCATTTCCTTCCGGGAAGTAAAGCCTTGTCGTTGGGTACGGCAGGCTGCAATTTTCATTGTGCCTTTTGCCAGAATTATGACATCAGCCAAATGCGAGGCCAAGAGGTGAAAGGCTATGATGTGCCTTGCAGCCAGTTGGTGGAAACGGCCAAAACACAAGGTTGTGATTCCATAGCTTACACATATAACGAGCCGGTGGTTTTTATCGAGTATGTGCTGGATACGGCCCGTATAGCCCACGAGGCCGGGTTGAAGAATGTGTATATCAGCAATGGGTTTGAAACCCCTGAGACGTTTGACTTGCTGGCCGGCCGGATCGATGCCATGAACATCGACTTGAAAGCATTTACCGAAAGGTTTTATAAAACTTTGTGTAAAGGGCGGTTACAGCCTGTACTGGAGAATATCCGGCGGGCTTTTGAGTTGGGAATTTGGGTGGAGGTAACCACCCTGTTGATTCCCGGTGAGAATGATGCAGAACAAGAGATCCGGGAAATCGCCGCTTTTATTGCTTCCGTGTCAAAAGATATCCCCTGGCACATTTCCCGGTTTTTCCCTACCTATCTTATGCGGGATAAGCCGCCTACCGACCTTTCCATTATCCGTAGGGCGTACGAAATCGGGCGTGAGGAGGGATTACATTACGTTTATACCGGCAACGTGCCTTACGAAAAAAATATTACCTTTTGTCCGCATTGCGGGGCATCGCTGATTGTCCGCCAGGCCTATTCGGTGGATAAGGTGGAGGTGGAAAACGGGAGGTGTCCGTATTGCGGAACCGGTATTGCCGGAATATTTTAACTTTTGAAAAATGGAACGGAATCTGTCTTTAAAAGAAAATGAAAAAAAACAACTGTTGCAGATAGCGCGGCAATCCATTACCTGTTGTTTTAGCGAGGAACTGCCGTTGCCCGAAAGTATTGCTGCCTGTAAAAGCGGACTCTACAGCCGTTATGCCCATTTGGATATTCCGGTATTACACTTGCCGCTGGCTTGTTTTGTGACGCTGAACCGGAAAGCAGATGGCGAACTGAGGGGATGTATCGGTAATTTGGAAGCTGCCGAAGGCGAAACTTTGTTGGAGAATCTTATCAGTAACAGTATTTCGGCCGCTTTTTACGACAGCCGGTTTAAGCCGTTGGAACCGGAAGAACTGCCGCAGGTCAGTATCGAAATCAGCATTTTATCGCAGCCGCAACCCATACGGTTTTCCACAAAAGAAGAACTGTTTGCGCAGGTACGCCAAAAGGGTGTCATCCTCCGTTATGGTTATCATCGTGCAACTTTTCTTCCGCAGGTATGGGAAAAATTACCGGATCCGGAATTGTTTCTGCGGCATCTGGCTACCAAAGCCGGTCTGCCTGCCGCTGTTTTTGAGGAGGCGGAATATGCCGTTTATACGGTGGAAAGTTTTGAGGAAGACTAAAACCAAAAACTGGCATATCCCACCACGGCAGAGGCATCGCCAAAAGCTTCGGCCGAGGTGGAATAATCGACCAGCCGGGGAGAAAGTCCGTGTTTTTTCATGTAAGCGAAGGCTATGCGTAACGGATTGATACCGCAGGCATCGATTTGCCGGTCGTCCATTTGCTCTATTTGCCGGATGGTTCGGCTGTCGATGTGCCGTGCTTCATCCAGCGGATGATAATGGCTCAGGTCAGTACTGATGATCAGAAAATAATCTTCGAGCCATGTTGCAAATTCTGTGGCCTGGCTGTTGGAGATGTGTCCGGTTACCAAGGGCAAAAGGGTACTTTCGGGGCTGAAATACTGAATAAAGGGTAGTTGTACTTCAAGGGAATGTTCGTTGTTGTGCACCTCGGGATGTTCCGGAAAATGCGGGTCACGGAGAACGGGCGTCAGTCCCAGGGGGCTTTCCCAGAAGTTGTGTGTGTCGCGGTAAACCGTATGGAAAAGTGCCCGGTGCGAAGGCCCCAGCAATGCAATTTTTGCGGGGGCAGCCTCTTTTAACAACCGGTAAGCCGCAAATGCCGTTTTACCCGAATAAACCCACCCGGCGTGGGGAACAATCAAACCGGATATTTTTTGGTTTTTTACCTCTGCCGGTAAACCGTCTTCCGGAAATTGGCTACGGAAACGTTGAAAAAATCTGAAAATTTCTTCTTTGGTGGCCGGATAAAAACTTCCTGAAAAAGCGGGTTTGCGTGTCAAGTGGTTTTCTGTTTTCATCGTTCTTTTCACCAAAAGTTTGGCACTAAGATACAACCATTTTCCCCCAAATGCAAAAATTTTAAGAGGCCTTTTTATCCATAAAAATATGGAGTTGCTGTTTTATGGTGGAGATGAGTTCGTTTTTATCGATGGGTTTGGCAAGATAACTGTCGAAACCTTCTTTCAGCAGCCGCTCTTTGTCGCCTGCCATGGCGTAGGCAGTTTGTGCAATAAAAGGTACTTTGCGGTATTCCGGATATTTTTCACGGATCACTTTCAGCAGTTTGATACCATCCCATTCGCCCGGCAGGTTAATATCGAAGAGCATTATCTGGTAAAAATGGCCTTTTTGGGCTTCTGTTTCCACGGTGGTCAAACAGTCGTCACCATCCACAGTCAATTTCACCTTACCCAGTGGTTTCAGCATTTTTTCAAGGATGATCCGGTTCATCCGGTCATCTTCCACCACGAAAATATCCAATTCGCCCAGTTCGGCAGCTGTAGTAACTTCCCTTTCGGTGATTTTTCCGGCCGGGACAGTTTCTTCCACCACGGCTTCTTCGCTGCAGGGCAGGTGAATTGTTACCGTCGTGCCCTTGCCGGGGGTGGATTCCAAAAAGAGGCGGCCTTTCATCATTTCGATGTATTTTTTGGCCAGCCGTAAGCCGATACCGGTGCCTTCAACAGTTTCACCTGAAGAGCGAATCTGGAACAGGGCATCTTGTTTCTCAGGAGGGATACCGGGGCCGTTGTCTTTTATTTCAAAAACATCGGTATCGGTTTCTTCCGAATAGGAAGCTGTCATGGTTACAAAACCGGTTTCGGTGTATTTGATCGCATTATCCACAATTTGGCTCAAGGCTTTTTCCAGCCCGTTTTCATCGGCCAGCACGGTGTTCAGGTCTTTTTCTGTTTTTATTTTAAAAATCAGGTTCTTATTGATGGCTACCGGTTTGTATTGTTCGTGCACTTTACGCATTACTTTTTCCGGTGCCACAGGTTTTATTTTAAGTACCAACCGGTTTGATTCAAGGGCCGACAGGTCAATGACATTGTCCAATAGTTTCAGCAGGCGGGAACCGCTTTTTTCAATGGAAGCGGCATAGTCATACAATTCGCGGTTTTCTTTTACCGCCAGTTCGGTTTCCAGCATGTTGGCAAAACCGATGATGCCGCTGAGCGGCGTCCGTACGTCAAAACCGAGGTTGGCAATGAAAGCGTTTCGCAGGTAGTTGGCTTCTTCGGTTTTTTTGAGTTTTGTTTTCAGTGCCACTTCCCGGTTATGTAATTCTTCCAATGTTTTCCGAAGCCCGGCGGTTTGTTTTTCCAGCTTCTCCTGCATCTCCTGTTCCGCTTTTTTTATTTCGGTTTGAAGTTGTTTTGTTTCTGCCATTGCTTTTTTCAAAGCAAGGGTGATTTTACGGGTTTTCAGATAAAGAGATAAGATCCAACCTGTTCCGGTCAGCAGGGTCAAAAGGAACAACCAGAAACCGGCCGGCAGCCTGGCTTTTTGGGTTTGTGATTTTCCGGATAACGAAGGGAGGTGCGTTTCCAAACTGTCGGCCAGTTGCAGCGTGAGAAAAGCATATTTATAATTGTTTTGACGGGCAAACTTTTGGCTCAGTTCTTTCAGGAATTTGATTTTGGAACGGGTGGAAAGTTGTTCGCCGGGTAAGTCCGTCAGCTGTCGTGCCCTTGAAAAAGCCAGGGCCGGGTCTTGGGTGTAATTTTTCAGGATAAAATTTTCCAGTGCTGCCGGACGGCTGTTGCCGGATTGAATGGCTTTCAGCGAGTCGGGTGTTTTTCCGGAAAAGGCAAAGACCGGCAAGCCTGAAAACAGGAAAAGGAAGAGCCAACACGGAAAGCCTGTTTTTTTCATAGAATGGTTGCTTTGTCATCACGGTTCCGGTCAGCAAATATGGGAAATTTTTGCGGGAAAGAAAAATAAAGAATGTCGCACAGGTTTCTGCGCAAGGAACCGCTGGTAAAAATAGACACCCTTCCGTTTGCTTTTATTGATATTTTATATCTTTACCCCCGCTTAAAAAGTGCGTTCTTAACCTAAAATATTGAGAATAAACCTGTTAAATATTTTTGAATGATTAAAAAGATTTTAATTGCCAACAGGGGCGAAATTGCCATCCGGGTCATAAACAGTTGCCGTGAAATGGGCATTCGTTCGGTAGCCGTTTATTCCGAAGCCGATCGAAATGCGTTACACGTACGTTATGCGGATGAATCCTATCTGATCGGTCCGGCCCCTTCCCATCAAAGTTACCTGAACATCGATAAGATCATTGAAGTGGCCAAAAAAGCCGGAGCGGATGCCATTCATCCCGGGTACGGTTTTTTATCGGAAAATGCCGATTTTTCACGTCGATGCCAAGCCGAAGGGATTATTTTTATCGGTCCTGATGCGCATGCCATTGAGACCATGGGGGATAAGATTACTGCCCGTAAAACCATGCTTGCTGCCGGGGTGCCGGTGGTTCCCGGAACCACGGAACCCATTACCGACCTGGAAGAAGCGGTAAAAACCATCAAAGAAATCGGGTTGCCTGTCATGGTAAAAGCCAGTGCAGGAGGCGGTGGAAAAGGTATGCGCCTGGTTGAAAAAGAAGAAGATATTTTGTCTTCGGTTCAGGCGGCCAAGTCGGAAGCCAAAGCTGCTTTCGGTAATGATGCCGTTTACATTGAAAAGTATATCAATTCGCCGCACCATATCGAATTTCAGATTTTGGCCGATCAACACGGGAATTGCATCCATCTGTTTGAAAGAGAGTGCTCGGTACAACGGCGCCATCAAAAGGTGGTGGAGGAAACGCCTTCGCCCATTATGACACCGGCGGTACGCGAAGAAATGGGACGCCATGCCGTGGCTGCCGCCAAAGCGGTCAACTATGCCGGGGCCGGAACCATTGAATTTATTACGGATGATAACCTGAATTATTATTTCCTTGAAATGAATACCCGGCTGCAGGTGGAACACCCGATTACCGAACAGGTTACCGGGGTGGACTTGGTCAGGGAACAAATCCATATTGCCAACGGAGAAAAATTACGGTACCGCCAGGAAGACCTTACACAACATGGCCATGCCATAGAGGTGCGGGTCTATGCCGAAGATACCGATAACAATTTTATGCCCAGTCCCGGTAAAATCAAGTTTATCCATTTTCCTCTGGGAGCTGGAGTACGGCACGATTCTTATGTTTACAGCGGATATGAAATCCCCATATATTACGATCCCATGATTTCCAAACTGGTGGTTTGGGGAAATGCACGCGATGAGGCCATCGACCGGATGAAAAGGGCACTGGATACTTACGTGATAACTGGTGTAAAGACTTCCATTCCTTTTTTACACCGGATTATGGATGTCCCCGAATTCAGAAAAGGGGGATATACCACCCATTTTATTCAGAAACATGAAGAGGTTTTGAAAACACAACCGGTGTGTTCGGATGAATGTAAAGACCTTGCTGCCATTACGGCTTTTGTTGATTTTTTGAAAAACCGTGAACAAACCGCTTCGTCTTCCAATGGTGCTGCAACGGTCAGTCCGTGGAAAGCTTTCGGCAGGAAAAAGGCGGTTACCCGGTTGTAATTTATGATGAAAAAAAGAAAAGATATGTTTGAAGTCAATATCAACGGTGAAGAACGGAAAATAGAAATCTTGCACCGAGCGGAGAACCGGCTTACCGTCCGCTTGGGCGACAATACCTACGAACTGGATTTACTGGAAGTGGAACCCGGTGTCTATTCGGTGATTTGGGAAGGAAAATCGTATCAATTTGAGTTGGATGCAACGGGCTTGAAAAAATATGTGGTGGGAACCCCCGGTGAAAATGTTGAAGTGGAAGTGGTGGATGCCGAATCACGGTATTTGCGTAGCCGGAAAGGCGGGGTGGAGGATGACAGCGCTTATATTTCGACGCCCATGCCCGGCCAAGTGGTAAAAATACTGGTGGAGGAAGGACAAGAAGTGAAAGCCGGTGAAACGGTCATTATTATTTCGGCCATGAAAATGGAAAGCGAATACAAAGTGCAAAAAGACCGTATTGTGAAACAAGTCCTGGTAAAAGAAGGTGACAATATTGATGGGGAACAACCTCTGATCACATTTGAATAAAATAAGATTTTAACCTGATAAAGATTTTGAAAATGTCAATGGAATCCAAGATTAAAATATTAGAAGAAAAGCATAAAAAAGCAGAACTCGGCGGAGGTCAGGCCCGTATCGACAGGCAACACAAAGCCGGGAGAAAAACAGCCCGCGAACGTATCAACGACCTGCTGGACCCGGGTACTTTTGTGGAAGTAGATAAGTTTGTAACCCATACTGCAACGGAATTCGGTATGGCTGAGAACAAAATTCTCGGTGATGGAGTGGTGACCGGCTACGGCAAAATTGATGGCCGGCTGATGTATGTCTTTGCACAGGATTTTACCGTTTTCGGCGGTTCGTTGAGCCGTGCCAATGCCAACAAAATTATTAAGATCATGGACCTTGCCATGAAAATGGGTGCTCCGGTCATTGGATTGAACGATTCGGGTGGTGCCCGTATTCAGGAGGGGGTGCAAAGCCTGGCCGGATATGCCGATATTTTTTACCGCAATGTGCGCAGCTCCGGGGTGATTCCCCAAATTTCAGCGGTTTTGGGCCCCTGTGCAGGCGGGGCGGTCTATTCGCCGGCCATTACCGATTTTATCCTCATGGTAAAAGAGTCGTCTTATATGTTTGTTACCGGGCCCGATGTGATTAAAACGGTGACCCACGAAGAGGTTACCAAAGAAGAGCTGGGCGGCGCCATGACCCACAACAAAAAAAGTGGTGTGGCCCATTTTACGGCCGAAGACGACGAACAGGCCATGATGATGATCCGTGAGTTGATGGGATATTTGCCGTTAAACAATATGGAAGACCCGCCGCGGAAACCCTCCACCGATGACCCCAACCGCGTGGATCCGAAACTGGACAATATTGTTCCGACCGATCCCAACAAGCCGTATGATATGAAAGAGATTATTCTTTCGGTGGTGGATCATGGCCATTTTTTGGAGGTGCAGCCTCATTATGCACAAAATATTATCGTGGGTTTTGCCCGTATTGACGGGCGTTCGGTAGGTATCGTGGCCAACCAGCCCCAGGTGCTGGCCGGAGTGCTCGACATAGCGAGCTCGATTAAAGCGGCCCGGTTTGTCCGTTTTTGTGATGCTTTCAACATCCCGTTGATCACTTTTGAGGATGTCCCCGGTTTTCTGCCCGGTACCATGCAGGAGTTCGGCGGCATTATTAAACACGGCGCCAAATTGTTGTATGCTTTTGCCGAAGCTACGGTGCCGAAGATTACCGTCATTACCCGGAAAGCTTACGGTGGAGCTTACGATGTGATGTCATCGAAACATATCGGTACCGATGTCAACTTTGCCTATCCTACGGCTGAAATTGCCGTGATGGGTCCCGAGGGGGCGGTAAATATCATCTTTAAAAACCTGAGTCCCGAAGAAAGAAAAGCCAAAGTACAGGAATACCGCGATAATTTCGCCAGTCCGTTTAAAGCGGCCGAAGTGGGCTATATTGATGAAATTATTTATCCGCGGAATACCCGTAAAAAACTGGCACAGGCGCTGGAAATGACGGCCAATAAGTCGGAAAGTAATCCGCCGAAGAAACACGGGAATATCCCGTTGTAAAAGGTTGTGGCCGGACTTTAAGCAGCGGTATAATGGGGAATGAAACAAATGTTCAAGCGGGGACGCTTGAACCGGTACCCTTGAACCGGTACGTTTGAGCCGGTTTTTGGTTGCCCCCGTGATAGGAGCGGGTAGCCCGCAGGGGCAGGCCCGTGGTGAAGCTGTTGCGGGCGGTGCGACAAGGGAGCGCCCGCCGGCGACATAGCTGAACCGGGGCTGCACCGAGGACTACAAGCGGATAGCACGAAAGGGGCCCTGAAAAAAAGAAAATAAATTTCCGGTTGTTATTTCCCGCGTCCCTGCAAAATGATCAGGACGGTGTAAATCATGATTTTAAAATCCATGGAGAGGGACATGTTTTCGAGGTAAAGCAAGTCGTATCGGAGTCGTTCGACCATTTGGTCAATGGTGGAAGCATAGCCGTATTTAACCTGTCCCCAGGAAGTGATGCCCGGTTTTACCTTGAGCAACAGCCGGTAGTGCGGGGCTTTTTTTATGATTTGGTCGATGTAATACTGCCGTTCGGGACGGGGCCCTACCAGTGACATTTGGCCTTTCAGTACCGTAAAAAATTGGGGAATTTCATCCAGCCGGTATTTTCGTATGATTCTCCCGAAAGGGGTAATGCGCGGGTCGTCATCCGACGAAAGTTGGGGGCCGTTTTTCTCGGCATCCACGTACATCGACCGGAATTTGTACATGTAAAACGGTTTTCCGTGGTAACCGATGCGTTGCTGGCGAAAAAGAACAGGGCCCGGAGAGGACAGTTTAACGCCAATAGCGGTAAAAAGGTACACCGGCGAAAGAAAAACCAACACAAAAGAAGAGGCGAGAATATCCAGAAACCTTTTTAAATATAACTGCCATACCGGCATGAGATCGGGCGAAATTTCGATGAGCGGTGTGTGAAAAACGTTGGCTACCTTTACGGTGCCAAACATAATGTCTTGCAGCAAGGGGATCACTTTTATGATCACATTGACCTCTTCCAGCTCGATGATGATGCGTTCGATGGTTTCCTTTTCGGAGCGCTCGATGGCAATAATCACCTCTTCCACTTGTTTTTCCCTGACAATGTGTTTTAACTCTTTGAAATTGCCGAGATGGGGGAGATGCTTGCTCATTTTAAATGACTGGCGGTCGTAAACATTGACAAATCCTATAAATTTGTTCCCTGAAGAGATTTCCTGGTCCATAATGGATTGGTAGATGCTTTCGGCATTGCCGTTGCTTCCGATGATGACCGTATTGAATCCGATGATTCCCTTATGGACTTTGTGGACGGTGCGTGTGGTCAGGATGAGACGGAAAAAATAGGTCAACCCGAATTGGAGGCTGTATAAAACGATAAACGACTCGTAATAATCGCGGTAACCGTGTACCTGGTCGTCGAGGAGCAAAACGAAAAAAAGAACGATGGTTCCGATGAGTACGGAAATGAGTGTTTGTCCCAGCTCTTTGAGTCTTGCTTTGCGGTAAATGCGCCGGTAAGCACCGGCCATGATGTACAGGGTTAGCCAGAACAACGGGATAATGGTAATGCCCAACCAAAATTTCCGGTCGTCGAATATCTCATTCAGGTGTTGAAAGATTTCCGGATTTTCATGGATTTTGCGGAAAAGGTAAAATGCCGACCATGCCAACAGGGCGCTGAGCCAATCGAAAAAAACATATTTCGCAACCTGTAAACGTTTATTCATTTGCAAAGGGTTTTCTTAAAAACAGACCGGCAGTGGCCCTATATTTTGATCCGCACATGGACGCATTGGGTTATGATTTTTAGGCTAACGTTAAAAAACGGGCCTTATTGTAGAAAACGGGGTTTTCCGGTAGGAATATTTTTCAGGAAGTCAGGAGCTCGATTTTTTCGTTGATGAGCCACGCTGTCCTGAGGTTTTGATAGGTGTGGTCAAGGCCTGATATCTCCGGTTTACCCCCGGATAGTTGTTCGTAGAAAGCGGAAAACGATTGTCGTAATTTGTTTTCTTTTGGCGGATGAAGATTTTTCACGGTAAATTGATCCGAAAGATGGTTCTTTTCTTCTTGCAGGATTTTTATGCGGTATTTTAGGAAATCGGCCTGGATACGTCTTTTGTGCTGGTAAAATTTCATCCGGTGTATATTTTTGGAAGCAATCCGGTTGGCGGTGAGGTTGGCTACGGCTCCGTTGTCGAACTCGAGGTGTGCGTTGACAATGTCGGGTGTGCCGTTAAAAACATTGACCGCTGTGGCCCGGGCGGTCCGGATGTTGGCTTTTACAATACGCAAAATGAGGTCAATGTCGTGCATCATGAGTTGGGTTATGACGGAGGAGGGGCTGTTTTGTTTTGCAAAAGCGAGGTGCTGCTGGGTTTCGATGTACAACGGTTTGGAAAGGTAGGGGAGGCTTGCCTGATAGGCCGGATTGTATTGCTCAGGGTAATGGACGTGGGCTACGATGCCGGCTTCTTTGGAAAGCTCGATGAGCTCTAAGATTTGCCGGGGATGTTGGAATCGGGGGTTATCGATAAAAAGGTGTTTCGACTCTTTTATGCTTCTTTCCGCCAGTGAGAAATGGTCTGTATCGGGGGAGGCCATGTCGATGACATCCACATGCTGTAAAAGTTCACCGAAGTCACTGAAACAGCGAACCCGCCACTTCCGGCAGATATTTTCTGCCTGTGGTGTATTTGCAGACCAGATACCGGCCACCTCGAACTGGGGCAGGCCGGCCAATACCCGCAAATGTTCTGCGGTGCAATTGTTGCTGCCTGCCACGCCAATACGTACCATGTTATTTTTTTTCCAAAAATAAAGCCCGAATTGTTTACATTCGCACCGGCAAAAAGAAGTAACCAACCATGGAATGTTAATAAAAAAGTCGTTTAAAGTTTGAGAAAAAATATTTTTATAATGTATTATAAATCAGCAAATAAATCCCGAATATTCCCCTTTTGGAAGGGGTGTAGGGGTAGGTATGTAAAAAGATATTTATTTGCTGATTTATCAAGTTGTTAAAGCATACTTTGTTTTGTAAACTTTAATCAACTTCAAATGGAAGACAGTTACCGTCATAAAGGCATGCGCCGCAAACTGGTGAATGAAATCCGTAAAAAAGGCATCCTGGATGAGAATATCCTGGAGGCCATTTACCGGGTTCCGCGGCATCTGTTTCTCGATTCGGGCTTTCTGAACTTTGCCTACGAAGACAAGCCTTTTCCCATAGGGGCGGGACAAACCATATCGCAGCCTTACACGGTGGCTTTTCAAACGGAACTTTTGCAGGTAAAGCCCGGGGATAAGATACTGGAGATTGGTACGGGGTCGGGTTATCAGGCCTGTGTTTTGGCAGCCCTGGGGGCCGATGTTTATTCCATCGAAAGACAAAAAAAACTTTACGAAAAAGCCTGTGATTTTTTGCCCCGTTTGGGCTTTGAGGTGCATTTGTTTTATGGAGACGGTTATCTCGGCTTGCCTGAATTGGCTCCTTATGATGGTATTTTGATTACGGCGGCAGCGCCGGAAATTCCGGAAACTTTATTTGAGCAGCTTAAAACCGGCGGTGTGTTGGTGTCTCCGGTGGGGTCGGGCGATGTGCAGACTATGGTGCGATACACCAAACAGAAAAACGGAAAACGTAAAGAAGAAAGATTCGGTCTCTTCCGTTTTGTTCCCCTGTTAAAAAACACCGCAAACGATTGAAGGTTTTCAACAGTTGTTCATAAAAAAACTTGTTTTGGTAACATGTTGCTTTAAAGCATATTGCGGGGGATGGTAACTGAATTCGGGTATTTAATTGCTTAAAAGTTTGCTTTTCTTGCGATTTTTTAAATAGTTTTGTCTGCCACATTAAAAGAGTGACATATTTTGATTTAATATTTCTTAACAATTTACATAATAATTGGTTAAACGCATATTTGGTAAACTTTACATCATGATAATGAACAAGTTTGTGCATGTCAGGAGGCAGAAAACAGTGCGTCTCACGGGCCCCCTATTGTTATTCTTTATTTTATTTTTCGTTGCTTTTTCTTCTGTTTTCGGGCAAACCCCCGAAGCGGAGAAGAACTTTGCCCAATGCCGGGCTTGTCACACCATTGGTGGCGGCAGGTTGGTTGGCCCCGATTTGAAAGGGGTTACGGAAAAATTTTCGCAGGAATGGCTGATTAAGTTCATCCAAAATTCGCAAGCCTTGGTGAAATCGGGCGATAAAGAGGCGGTAAAGATATTCAACGAATACAATAAAATCCCCATGCCATCGCATAACCTGACCGATGCGCAGGTAAAAGACATTTTGTTGTACATCAAAAACGGCGGAAAACTTCCGGCAGGTGTGGGCACGCAAAAAGCCCCGGCAAAAACGGTTGCGGCCCCCATGCAAAAAACCACGGCGGCTGAACGTTATATCGAAGAGAAAAGGGAAGGCAGCCGGAATTTGGCCATTTTTGCCATCATTTCAGCCGTCCTGCTGATTCTCAGCTTGCTGGATTTGATTTTTACCCATTATCTGAAAGCCAAATGGTTGCATTATGTTATTTTGTTGTCGGCCCTCTGGATACTCGGCGAATGGTCGTGGGATTACGCCACCGGCCTGGGGCGTCAGCAAAATTACCAGCCCGACCAGCCCATTTGGTTCTCACACAAAGTGCATGCCGGGCAAAACCAAATTGATTGTGAGTATTGCCACTTTACTGCCGAAAGGAGCATGCATGCGGGTATTCCACCGGCTTCGGTTTGTATGAATTGCCATTCGCAGGTGAAATCGGGGAAACGTACCGGGAAAAAAGAGATTGCCAAAATTTATGCCGCCATCAAAGAGAAAAAACCCATTCAGTGGGTGAAAGTACATAACCTGCCCGATTTCGTTTATTTTAATCACGAACAACATGTGAAAGTGGGCAAGCTGAACTGTACCGAATGCCACGGGGATGTGGCACAAATGGACCAAATCGCCCAGGTTAAAAACCTCAGCATGGGCTGGTGTCTCGATTGTCACCGCACGCACAAGGTCCAATTTACCGATAACAAATTTTACGGCGCTTATAAAACATTGCATAAAGAATTGAGAGAAGGGAAGATCGATCTGGTTACCGTAAAGGATATCGGTGGTGAAGATTGTGCAAAATGTCACTATTAATCAGAAGTTTTTATCATTAATTCCATTTCAAAATATTATGGAGAAGAAATACTGGCAAAGCCTGGAAGTTTACAAACAATTTAAAAAGAGTGGTGATTCCGAGAAGGAAGCCATGCCCGAATTTTCCATCGAGGGGTTGGACGAATCGGAAATTAAAGGAAAGTCGAGCCGTCGTGATTTTCTGAAAATGATGGGCTTCTCGGTAGGTGCCGTGGCGCTGGTTTCCAGTTGCCAAATGCCGGTGCGAAAAGCCATTCCGTTGTTGAACCGGCCGCAGGAACTGACCCCCGGAGTGCCTAACTATTACGCCTCCACTTTTTATGATGGAGATGAATACTGTAGCATTCTGGTGAAAACGCGTGAAAGCCGTCCCATCAAAATCGAAGGAAATGACCTTTCGCCCATATCCCAACGCGGTACCACAGCAAGGGTGCAGGCTTCCGTACTCGACTTATATGACGATGCCCGTCTGAAAGGCCCGTTGAAGAACGGTAAACAAACAACCTGGAAAACCGTTGACAAAGAAATTGTTG